>AEPR01000091.1 GCA_000195205.2 Oxalobacteraceae bacterium IMCC9480
TTCGTGGCTCATGTTGGCCAGGAATTCGCTCTTCGAGCGATTGGCGGATTCGGCGGCATCACGTGCCTGCAGCAGTGCCCGTGCTGCCGCTTTCTGGCTCGAGATATCGACGATGGTACCGATCAGTCCGATCAGCGAACCATCCGGATGGGCCAGCGCCGCTTTGCTGTAGAGCGCGTCGATCCGGCGGCCGTCCCGCTCCAGCACGCACTCGTAGTTCTGCATCCCGCCTTGCCGGATCAACTGCTGATCGGTCATGTGGCCGCTGGCGGCTTCACTCGGCAGCAGCAGATCGAACGCGGTCTTGCCGAGCCATTCTGCAGGCTTGATGCCGAAAAAAACACCGAAGGCCTTGTTCATGCGCAGATAGCATCCCTGCGGGTCCTGCAGGAAGACCGGCAACGGAATCGATTCGAGCAAGGTATCGACAAAGCTCAGGTTGTCTTTCAGCCGGGCGTTGGCGTTGCGCCGTTCGGTGACATCGGCCAGGCTGCCGGTAAAGCCGCTGACCTGACCGTTGCGGTCGAGTTCGGGCTGGAGATGGAAATCGACCCAGCGCTGGCCACCGTGACCGGCCTGCGTGCGCACCTCCTGCCGGAACGATGGCAGACGTCCCTGCACGATCTCATTGAGCGCGTCACCGATGGCGGACTGGTCGCGCACATCGATGGCGGCGACCAGAAACTGACCCAGTGCGGCATCGATGCTTTGTCCGGTAATGGCGTACCAGGCCGGATTAAGAAAGGTCCAGCGGCCGGACAGGTCGGCCCGGAACACCACTTCGCCGAGGCTGTTGACGACGTGGCGATACTGGCGTTCGCTGCTGGTGATTTCTTCGGCCATGCGCTTGCGTTCGGTGATCTCGGTGCGGATCGCAATGTACTGGTACGGCGCGCCATGCGCATCGAGAAACGGCACGATGGTCGCATCAACCCAGTAGGTCTGGCCTTGCTTGGTGGTGTTGCAGATTTCGCCGTGCCAGACCTGGCCGGCGCTGATTGTTTGCCACAGGGTGCGGAAAAATGCCGCGTCCTGATGGCCTGAATTGATGATGCGGTGGTTCTGTCCGACCAGCTCTTCGCGGGCAAAGCCGCTGATCCGGCAGAACTTGTCATTGACGTACAGGATATTGCCGGCTATGTCGGTCATGCTGACGATGGCATGCTGGTCCATCGCAAAGCGCTGGTTGAACAGCGCGATGCGGTTGGCTTCCTGTTCCCTGACCAGGTGCGGCAAAAGTGCGGAGAGGCCTTCGAGGTCATCTTCGGCCGGCAAGCTCAGGCCGGACTGGCTGCGCTCGAGCAAGCCGGCAGCCGCTTCGCGCAGCGAATCGAGCACGCGGTTGCGACCGGCAATATCGTCGCGCATGCGGTCGTTGGCCATGCTCAGTTCCATCGAACTCAGTTCCAGGCTGCGCGAACGCAGCGCCAGGTCGCGCTCGCTCTGTTCGTAGGCACCGTCGACGCGCGCGACGAAGGTGCCGAGGTTGGCCAGCAGAGCCTGCACTTGCGGTGGCAGGCCGGGCTGGTCGGCGTGGGCTGCGGCCAGGTCGATCAGCTCTTCGAGGGCGATATCGGTCTCGATACCGAGGATGCGGCGCAACTGCCGCGTTAACGTCCGGTTCATGAACGGGATTCGGTGAGCCAGGTAATGGTCATGGTCTGGTTGTGCAAGCGGCAGTCGCTACCGTTGCCCGAGCCGGCGATTTCGCCGTTCGAATAAAAACCGCAGACCGTGGTCCGGCTGCCCAGGATGCCGGCGACCGCTTCGACCTCTTCGTCGACCCGGTCACCCATGACCAGCTTGCGGCCGACGCAGCTCACCAGCAACGCCAGACGCGGTGCATCGGTATCGCTGTCCCGGGCGCTGTCACTGGCAAGTTGTGCGGCGGTTTCGGCACCGCAGATCAGGGTGTCGGTCGACGAATGCATTAGCTTCAGATAACCCTGCGGATCGATATCGCCGGCCAGGGTCAGCGATCCGGCGGCTTCATCGATGCCGAGGATGGTGCGGAAGACCTTGCTCTGTTCGCGCCCGGGACCGAGCATCTCGAACGGGAACAGCAGGCCGGAACCAGGCAAGTCCCGGGCGTAGTCGCCGAGATAGGATTTGTAGATATCCAGCGCACGCACGCCATCGAGTTCGAACAGTACGTTGTCGACGCAGCGCGTGACCTTGCGCGCCGGTCCGAACGGTTCCCAGCCGGCGAAGCTGCCGTAGCTCAGAGCGATCCGGTTGCCGTACAGGCCGACCGCCACGATCCGGTCGGTGGCGATGCCATCCGGACCCAGTGTCGAGGTCTGGCGGAACTGACCGCCGTCGGCCGCCAGTCCGCCCGAGATGGTCACGCCGGATGGTAAGCCGGCCTGCAAACCGGCGACCAGCGCGCTGCCATTGATCGCCACGCCGGTGCCGAACAGCAGGACGGCAGACAAGTCAGCATGCGGCAAGGCCGCTGCCAGGCGCTGACCGGCACCGAGCGAATCGCCCATGCCGTCAATGCGGGTGCTGCGGGTCTGCACGCCGGTATCGTCAAAACGCAGGGCCGTGAGCACACAGGTATCGTCATAGACCCGATCGACGGCAATTTCACCGGCCGTCGAACAGCCCGCCAGCGCCGCCATCGGTGCTACCTGCTGCAATCCGGACACCAATGCGGCGTCATCAAAAAAAGCCACTGCGCCGAATGCCAGTATCAGGTCTGGCTGCAGGGCGGCCAGCGGAGCGAGGTCGCGGGTCAGATTGAGTCGATTGGTCAGGATCAGCTGGTGGAGTTTCATGGGGCTACTGGCTCGTCAATAAAGAAAATAATGCTTTGCGGCAATTTTGCCACATATTCCGCATATTCCTTTCGGGAAGACACGAAAAATCACATTTTTACGTGGTTAATCCTGCTTCCGGCACGACCCATGCGCCGTCCCGGTAGACCTCTTCGTCGTCCAGCCGGACCGACTGCGTGACCGCAAAGACATCGACGTGATGCCGCACCACGCCGCGCTTGAAGCCGGCTTTCGGGTAAATCCCATGCTTGGTCCCGAGCGACAGGTGAATGCCGCACATGCGTTCGAAGGTGCCGATATCGCTGACCGTGCAATCCTTGCTGAACGCGCGGTTCATCCCGAAGCCCAGTTCGCGCAGCCAGACTTCGCCTTCGTCGGCGCGGATGTTGGCCAGCACCTGGTCGAATTCGGGCGTGCTGTCGATGGCCTCGATGACGCGGCCCTTGCTGATGACCAGCGTGATCGGCTGCGCCGGCTGGTTGACCGAGAACGCGGTATCGCCGAACACAAAAATTCTTACCCTGCCATTGACGGTCTCGAGGTCGCGCGCTTCGGTGAACACTTCACCGATCGGGAACTGGCCGCCGACATTGGTCATGCTGCGGTAGTCGCCGATGTTGATCTTGGCTGATTCGAGCGCGCCGCCGAAGACCAGCTGTTCGCCGCCACTGTCGAGCACGGCGGAGCCGGCGCGGTCGATGCGCTCCTTGAGGGCCATGCCGGTACCGCGGTAATAGGCTTGATCGTAGGCAAGCGCAGCGATGTAATGCAGCGATTGCTCGCCCGGCATGCGCGCCAGATGCGGATGCTCGATGACCTTCAGGCCGCGCTTGAACAGCTCGACGCGGATCCGGTAGGCATCGAGCCGGAAATTAGTCGACTGCACCAGCACCACCAGATCGCCGGCCGACAGCGTCGCAAACAGCGCCTGGATTTGCTCCGGTGCGACCGTATCGAAATCAATGAAGGTGGCAGCGGGCAGGCAGCGCCGGTAGGCCGTTGTCAGCGCCTGCGCCAGCGGGCAGCCGGCGTCGGATACCACCACGGCGGCATGCTGCGGCGTGTATTCGATGGCCAGGTCCAGCACATCGCGCAAATGCGTCGTGGCGGCATCGATGGCGCTGTCGGGCAGCAGTGCGGCGGATAAATCAGGCAAGGTGGAAAGCATGGGCGACGCCATTAAAAGGGGAGCCACATTTTACCTTCAGCCGCTCCGCTTCACCTGATGTGTAAGCCTTTATCTGAATTGCGTGCAATTGAATTTGACGCGATATAGTGGGGCACCATTTTGCTCGGAGACCGCCATGACAACGACTGTAAAGCGCATCCTTTTTGCCGCTGCAGCACTGATTTTCAGCACCGCCGCGCTATTGCCTGGCACTGCCTCGGCCCAGGTCGGCGTCAACATCATCATCGGCAACGCGCCGCCGCCACTGCGCTACGAAGTCCGGCCGGGACCGCGTCGCGGTTATGACTGGGCCCCGGGCTACTGGAACTGGAATGGCCGCAACCATATCTGGGCGGGCGGGCACTGGGAACGTTCGCGTCCCGGCTATCTGTATTCGCAGCCGCAATGGCAGCGCGATGGCCAGCGCTGGCGCCTCAATCGGGGTGGCTGGCATCAGGGCGGCGGTCCGCGTGCCGAACACCACGGACGTGGCCATGGCGGACGGGACCGCGATCACGATGGCCGTTACAATCGCCATGACCGCGACCGCGATGGCGATGGCGTAAGAAACCGCAATGACCGTCGTCCGGACAATGGTCACCGGAACTGATACCGACAACACGCTCTATGCCGGCGAAAATCCGGCCAAAATTTTTGCCGCCGGATCGCTGCACACCAGCACCAGTTTCAGGCTGGCCCGTGTCATGCCGACAAACAGCTTGCGCACCGTGCGCTCATCGAGCTCCTTGAAATCGAGCTCGGTAAAAATCACCGCCGGTGCCGACTGGCCCTTGAACCGGTACACCGATTCGGCCAGCAGCCCGCCCTTGCGGAACATCGGATTGCCGAGCAGGTCGTAGCCGCCGGTAAAAGAATGCAGCGCGTGCTGGCCCAGTTGATCGAGCTTGAGTAGCGCCGATTTTTCGCGTCCCTTGAACGACAGCAGCACGATATCGTTGCGTGCAAAACCGGCCGCCAGACAATGCGTGATGGCTTCCTTGGTCGCTTCCAGCAAGCCCTCGTTGTCGCCGTCGGCATAGTGGAATTGCGCCAGCCCGGCGCTCACAAACGGACTGGCCGCCAGCGCCGGTGCAGCGCCGCCGGTAATCGCCGCCAGCAGGTCGACGATCTCGCGCGGATTGCGGTAATTGGTATTGACGCGCAGCGTGACCCAGTCGGGCAGCGCCACCGGCGCGCGGCCGTACAGGTTTTGCATCGGGTCTTCCAGCCACAGCACGCGGCCCGGCGCACGCACCAGCCGCAGCACCGCATCGCGCCAGCCTTCCGAAAAATCCTGACCCTCATCGATGATCACCACGTCATGTTGCCAGTGCGGCGGCACCGTGCCCTGGTCGAATACGGTCTCCATGTTTTGCCAGGTGCCGGGATTGCTGTAGTCGGGTGCCGATCCGGTTTCGCGGCCATAGGCATCGCACAGCATGTGGAAATTGGCGACCCGGCCATGCGGCCCGAGCAGGTCGCGCATGTGGTCGGCCAGCGGCCGGTTATAGCAGACGTACAGCGGGTGCAGTCCGGCGGCTAGCGCCGCGCGGAATTCGGCCACCGCCAGTTGGGTCTTGCCGCTGCCGGCGGTACCGATTACGCGCAGCCGGAACGGCGTGAATTCGATGTGCCGCGCCCAGGTGGCCAGTCCGTCGGCCAACCGTGTCACCAGCGCGCCGGCGCGGCCGACCATCGCGCTGGCGTCCGGGATCAGGCGCAAGGTGTCGTTGAAGAAGCGGCTTACGGCGGCACGTTGCGCGCTCGCTTCGGTCAGCGGCAGCAGTTGCCGGATCACGGCGATAAGCTCCTCGGCCTTGTCGGCGTCGACGATGCGGGCCGGATCGAGTCCGGCCAGTGACGGTTGCAGCACGCGGTAGTCGGGGCAGTACAGCAGGTAATCGATATCGAGCGTGCCGCCGGTCTGCGCGAAGCGGTTGCGCAAGGTGCCGATGGTGCGGATCAGCGCGAGATGGACTTTTTCGGAACGGCCGGGATAGCGCTTGATCAGGCCCTCATCGGTCTCGGTCAGGAAGCCGGCTTTCTGTTCGATCACCAGCACGCGGCCATTCGGGGCAACCACGATGAAGTCGATTTCGCCATAGACCGAATAGCGCTCCTCGACATTGGTCCAGTGCACGCCGTGGAAGATCAGATAGGCGGGATCGAGATAGTCGGCAAAGCGACTCAGCGTGGCGATCTCGCGGGCAGCAGCACCGGTGGTGGCCAGCTCGCGCCAGCCGGAGGGGACGATATTCGGCATGAAAGAGGGGTCGTTAAAATTGGTTTGAAATCCGTCCGGATTGTAGGCGATTTGTTGGTCTTGCCGGGAGCGCTGTCCGGTCAGCGCGCCCGGCGTACTTTGTATTAAGATCAGCCGGGCAGACCGGAGAGCCTCTCCGGCACAAGGAGACACTATGTTCAGTCACATCATGGTCGGTACCAACGACATCGAACGGTCAAAGAAGTTTTACGATGCAGTACTCGGAACGTTCGGTGCCAGTGCGCCGTTTCGCAATGTGGCCTCGACTGGCCATACCCGGCTTTTTTACCGGCACGAAAATAGTACCTTCTGCATCAGCGAGCCGATCAATGGCGAACAAGCGACTTCGGCGAACGGCGGCACGATAGGTTTTACCTGCAGTTCGCCGGAGCAGGTCCAGCAATTTCATGCCACTGCGCTCGCGCATGGCGGCCAGGCTGCCGAAGATCCGCCAGGCCTGCGTGAAGGCGCGATGGGACCCATGCATCTGGCTTATGTCCGCGACCCGGACGGCAACAAGCTCTGTGCCATTTACAGGGCAGCTTAGCGTCGTCGGGTGCAATAACCGAAGGGCATTGCACCGG
>AEPR01000090.1 GCA_000195205.2 Oxalobacteraceae bacterium IMCC9480
CCCGCCAGTCCATCGATGGTCGGGGCGGCACTGAAGTCGGTCAGCTGGTTATTGAGCAGGAAGCCATTGGTGAAATGATAGGAGCCCAGGCCCGATTCGATGGTGGTCGTCATCGACACGACATTGCCGTAGCGGTCGCTCAGCGACAGGTGCGTGGTGCCATGCTCAGCGATCACCGGTGCAGCCAGCGGCACCGGACCGAGGTCACCGGCGGCGGCCGGCAGCGGGATCGACGAGCTCGTGCTGATCAGGCGCGAACGCTGCGTCATGTACGGCTTGTTGATCATGCTGTCCCAGCCGCCGCCCGGCAGCGCGACGAAGTCGGTGTCGGCGACGTACTTGTTGCGATCGGCATAGGCCAGGTTGCCGGCTTCGGCCATCAGGTGCACGCCCAGCACGCTGGGTTTGCCGCCATTGATATCGAGCGCGCCGGGCCCGTAGCGCGACATGTCGAAGTTCTCGATGATGCCGAGGATTTGCGCGACGGCGATGCCGCCCGACGACGGTGGCGGCATGCCGCAGACTTCGAAGTCGCGATAGGACGAACAGACCGGCGTGCGTTTTTTGGCGCGGTAATTGGCCATGTCGGCCAGCGTCGTGACACCGGCCGTGGTGGTGCCGTCATACGTGCTGGCGATTTTCGCGACGATGGCGCGGGCGATCGGACCGTCACCGTAAAACGCGTCGGCACCTTTGCCGGCAATGCTGCCGAAGGTCGCGGCCAGTGCCGGATTCCTGATGAGGGTGTTGACCTTGCGGGCGCTGCCATCAGCATTGAGGAAATACGCCGCCATCTCGGGGTCGCGCTGGATGTTGGCGATGGTGCTGGCGCTGCTGATCGATGCGGCCATACGCGGCGGAATCGGGAAGCCATCGGTGGCCAGTTTGATGGCCGGGTCGAACAAGTCTTTCCAGGGCAGTCGGCCATGTTCGTTATGGGCCATTTCGAGTACGCGCAAAGTGCCTGGCGTACCGATCGAACGGCCGCTGCGGATTGTCGTGGGCAAGGGCGCGGTCTGGTCGGTCGCCGACTTCCATTGCAGGTAATTTTCATCGGCCGCGGCCGGTGCCATTTCGCGTCCATCGTAGGAGATGACCTGCTTCGTGGCGGCGTCGTAGTACAGGATGAAGGTACCGCCGCCAATGCCCGACGATTGCGGCTCGACCAGGTTGAGCACCATTTGCGCCGCGACTGCCGCATCGATCGCGGTGCCGCCTTGCTTGAGCACGTCACAAGCGGCCTTGGTCGAGGTCGGGTTGTTGGTCACGGCCATGTAGGTGTTGGCCTTGACGGCTTTTTTGGGTACGTAGCCGGTGGCGATTTCCGGTGCCCCGGGCGCGCCCGGCAGGATGACGGCTTCGCCGCCGGTGCTGCCGTCGAGTTCGCAGCCGGCCTGTTCTGACAACACAATATTGTCGCCACCGCAGGCGCTCAACGTGAGGGTGAGGGCGGCGACGATACTGCCTGCAAAAAATCGTCGGACGGATGGGGAGGGCGTGACGGGTTGTCGCATGGGATTCTCCGGTGACACTGAGGAATGTCCGCTGGGCGGGCAGGATGCGCGGCGTGGAAGAGCACGCGGCAAGGGCGGGGAAAAAGCTAACCGCCGGCCGGCTACTTGTCGGTATGCTATTTATACCCGATAACTTGTCAAGTTTGCACGCAGTATTTTCAGTAACGCGGATGGCTGTTGGTGCTCATTTTTTAGGCACCAACAGTAGCGTCAGGCAGAGATCCTTCTTTTACTATCGCGTAGGTCTGCGGCGGCGGACTTGATGCATGACGCCCATCAAGCCCAGTCCGGCCAGCAGCAAGCCATAGGTCGATGGCTCGGGTACCGGCGAGACGGCGAGGGACGGTCCCCAGTAACCGTTCACGGTGTCGTTGCCGGCATCCGGTGTCTGGTCGAACAGCGCTCCCGTGCCGGTCGCTGCCGAGTAGACATTGCCCAGATAGCTGATGCCGGCCGTGCTGGAAAAATTCACTGCATCATAAAAATAAAAATCGCTGGCACTGCTACCGACCACCCGGTAGCTGTTGCCGGCGGTGAGCGTCACTGCATCGATCAGGCTGTAGCGGAAATGACCGTTCAGCGCATCGCCGGCGCTGACGGTGGCAGCGGCCAGCCGGGTGCCATCGGCGCTGAACAGCGCGACCTTGTGCGCCGCGCTCGACAATTCGGTATCCCAGAAATAGCCGAGCGCGCTGACTTGCAGGTTCCGGTCGGCGCGAAAGTTGATGCCGAAATTCCAGTTGCCGAAGTCAGTCACAAATTGCGGATCATCGAATTCGAAAGCGGCGGCGGCATGCACCGGGTGGCTGGCGAGGGTCAGGCTGGCCAGCAAGGCAGCAGCCAGCACGAGGTGTTGCAAGGGGTTGCGGATCATGGGGGTGTGCTCGATTCAAAGAGGTGATGGTGAAGGGGCAGGCGCGCAATTCAGCGGCGACCGAGGCCATCAAAGGTGTCGCTGGCGAAGGCATCCCATTCCAGCGCGATATCCCAGAATGCCGGTGCATTCGGTGGAATGCTGCCGCCGGTAATGCCGCTCTTGCGGCGCAATGTGCGGTTGAGCGTCGAGGCGGTACCGGCAACCCATTCGGACCCGGGATCAAAGCCGACCTGGCCGATGGCATCAATGACGCTGCCGTTTTTTTCCAGCGTGAGCGCATCGTCGCCATTGAAATTGGCGATGCTGCTGCTGGCAATTTTTGTCCCGGCGATGGCTGCCGGATTAGCGAACGCGCCGTGATGCACCACCAGCGTGGCACCCGCTGCGAGGCTGCCGGTCAGCGGCAAGGTCTGGCTGGCGCTGCCTGCGCCATTCGAAAACAGCTTGATCCGGTACAGCGTCAGGTCGACTGCCGCCGCGGTCGGATTGAACAGTTCGATGGCCTTGTTGTTGCCCGATCCTTCGACATATTCGCTGAAGAACACATCGCTGCCGGTCGACGGTGCGAGCGCGGCACTGACGACTACCTGGCCATCGATTGCAACGCGCTTGCCGTTGCTGTCGTCAAGCTGCAAGCGCAGGGCGAAGGTACCGGCGCTGGCATACGTGAACGAGGCGGTGGTGGCATTCAAGGCCAGCACCTGCGTGGCGCTGCCGTCGCCGTGGTTGATGCTCAGGGTGCCGCTGGTCGCGCCTTTTGACAGGACAGCGTTGATGTCGTTGACGGTGGTGGCGATGCCGGCTTGTCCGACCGTCGGCAAGGTCGCACTCAAGACCGGTTCGATGATGGCGGCGTCGGCCGTCAGGTTCAGGCCGACCAGCACCGGATCATGGTCCGACGAGCGATACGGTGTGACGGCATAGCGGTCATCGGTCTTGAACTCGGTGTTGTAATCGAGCGCGATCGGTTCGTCGGCATTGATGTGCCAGACCGTCACGCCGGTGACTTGCGCGGACAGCTTGCTGCTGGCCAGACCATGGTCGAGCGCACCGCTTTCGCCATTGAAGACGTAGGTGTAGCGGTCGCTGGCCGGCAGGCGCTTGAGCAGGTCTTCGAAGCCGGCTGCCTCGATCGTTTTGATTGGATCTTCATGGAGGTAGGCATTGAAGTCACCGACCATCAGCACATCGGCTTCGCCGGAATTGGCGACCAGCTGGCCGACCCATTTGTTGAGCGCCGAGGCCTGGCGAACACGCGAGACATTCCAGCATCCCTGACCGTCGTCGCGGTCAACGCTGCTGGCGCTGGACGGACACGAACCTTTACTTTTCAGATGATTGACGACGAACCAGAAACTGCCGTTGTTGTCGATCGCCGCGAAGCGCTGCGCCACCGGCGGACGCAGCCCGCCATCGACGCCAAAGTCCGGATCAGCCGGCACCTGCGGCTGGCCGATCAGGCTGACGCGGGCCGGCTTGTAGATCATCGCCACCTTGATCGCATCGGTGCCGGGCGTGCCGCTATTGACCAGCGCGTAGGTGCTGGCTCCCGTCTTTGCATTGACCGCCGCGACCAGGTCGGCCAGGCTGACGGTCGCGGTATTTTCGATCTCCATCAGGCCCAGCACATCGGCATCGAGCGCGACGATGGTGCTTACCAGCTTGTCGCGCTGGCGTTTTAGTTCAGCGCTGCTGTTGGCACCCCGCTGATTGAGTGTGGTGAAGTAGTTCAGCACATTGAGGCTGCCGGCGCGCAGGCTGCCACCGACTGCCGCCGGTGCGGCGG
>AEPR01000089.1 GCA_000195205.2 Oxalobacteraceae bacterium IMCC9480
CTGGTGAACGCCTTCAACGGCATGCTGCAGCAGATCGACCGGCACCGGCTCGAACAGCAGGACCTGATCGCCCAGGCCAGCGCCGCGCAGGCACAGCGGGCGCTGATCGAAGCGATACCGATCCCGCTGATGGTGACCTCGATACCGGATCATCAGGTGCTACACGCGAACCAGGCCGGCCGGACCTGGCTCGGTGGTCATGACAATGACCCGTGGCAGAGCGGCATGACACCGGCCTTGCGTGCGCACTTTTTTCAGCGGCTTAGCGACACCGGTGCAGTCGATGAGTTCGAGGTGTGCTGGACTGCCGGGCTGGCACCGTCGTGGGCGCTGGTATCGGCGCGACGCCTCGATTACCAGGGCAAGCCAGCGGTGCTGACGACCTTCACACCGGTCAACCGCATGAAGCAAATGGAGTCCGGCCTGGAGCTCTGGGCCAAGGTGTTTGAAGCCTCGTCCGAGAGCATTGTCATCATGGATAGCCTGGGTGCCGTGGTGACCGTGAACCGGGCCTTCCGGCGTGGCACTGCGTTTGAAATGCACGAACTGCTGGGCAAAACCGCCGATGCGATCCTGGCGCAGCGCAATC
>AEPR01000088.1 GCA_000195205.2 Oxalobacteraceae bacterium IMCC9480
AAGCTCAGGCCGAACGGTTTTTAGTTTGTGATGCGCCTTTGTCGAGGTCAGACCAAACGGCTGTTCATGTGGCGCGCCCTCGACAAACTCAGGCCAAACAGTTTTTTCAGTCAACAGTGTGAGCACATCCGTTCGCCCCCACCCTCCCCCATCACCGCGTACCAAAAATCCGATCACCCGCATCGCCCAACCCAGGCAAGATATACGCATGCTCATCAAGCCGCTCATCAAGCGAAGCGACATACAATTTCACATCCGGATGCGCCGCCTGGAACACCGCCACACCCTCAGGCGCAGCCACCAGCGCCAGAAAAATAATCTGCGCATCCGACACCCCGCGCCGCTTAAGCACATCCACGGCATGCACCGCCGAATTCCCGGTCGCCACCATCGGATCACACAGGATGAAGGTCCGCTCAGCCAGATCCGGCAAGCGCACGAGGTACTCGACGGGTAGGTGCGTGTCGGGATCGCGATAGACGCCGATATGCCCGACCCGCGCCGACGGGATCAGGTCGAGCAAGCCATCGCTCATGCCGATGCCGGCGCGCAGCACCGGCACCACCGCCAGCTTGCGGCCGGCAATCACCGGCGCGTCCATGGTCTGCATCGGCGTCTCGATGGTGCGCGTGGTCAGTGGCAGGTCGCGGGTGATTTCATAGCCCATCAGCAGCGTGATTTCGCGCAGCAGTTCGCGGAAGGTGCGGGTCGAGGTGTCTTTCTGGCGCATATGACTCAGCTTGTGCTGGATCAGCGGATGGGTCAGTACGAACAGGTTCGGAAAACGCGGGTCCTGGATATGCATGGTCATGCTCCGTTCAATGTGCAGGTGTCATGGTGACGACAGGCGGGCTCATGCGCATCAGCACGAAATACACCACCGCGGAAATTCCCAGGCCGACAAACCAGGCATAGGTGTAGAGCGTCTCGAAGAGCGGTGCGATGCCGGTAATGAAACCGGCAGCGCCCAGAAATCCCGGCAAATTCGGCAGCACGCCGACCACCAGTGCGACCACCGCGCGCCAGTTCCAGCCACCCCGGTAGCTGTAGATTCCCTTGGCATCGAACAGCGCATCATGATCCAGTTCAGTCTTGCGGATCACGAAATAATCCACCAGCATGATGCCGGCCACCGGCCCGAGCAGCGCGCCATAGCCGATCAGCCAGGTAAAAATATAGCCCTTGGTGGTCTCGAGTATCTTCCACGGGAACATCGCCAGTCCGATCGCCGCCGTGATGTAGCCGCCCATCTTGAACGAGATCTTGCTCGGTGCCAGATTGGAAAAGTCATACGCCGGCGACACCACGTTGGCCGCCAGGTTGGTCGTGATGGTCGCAATGATCAGCGCGATCAGCGCCAGCACGACCGAGATGCCGCCCATCTTGCCGGTCAGGACCACCGGATCCCAAATCGCCTCCCCGTAGATCACCACGGTAGCCGACGTCACCAGCACCGCCACCAGCGCCAGCAAACCCATCGGGACCGGCAGACCGATCGCCTGCCCGAGTGCCTGGTCGCGCTGGCTGCGCGCAAAGCGCGTGAAGTCAGGAATGTTCAGCGCCAGCGTGGCCCAGTAACCGACCATCGCCGTCAGCGACGGCCAGAACACCAGCCAGAACTGGCCGGCGCGCTTGCCGCCGTCGGCAAACTGAGATGGTGCCGACAGCATCGGCCCGAAACCGCCGGCCTTGGCATACGCCCACCAGACCAGCGCAATACCGGACAGTAGCAGCAAGGGTGCGGCGGCGGTTTCCATCCAGCGGATCGCGTCGGTGCCCTTGGTAATGAAGTAAATATGCAGCGCCCAGAACAGCAGGAAGCAAAACAGCTGGCCGCCGCTAATACCCAGCAATGGCAGCGCACTGCCCTGCAAGGCATTGCCGGAAATGACATTGAGGATCGTATAAATCGCCTGTCCGCCCAGCCAGGTCTGAATGCCGAACCAGCCGCAGGCGACGATGGCCCGCAATATCGCCGGCAATTGCGCACCGCGCACGCCGAACGCCGAGCGCGCCAGCACCGGATACGGAATCCCGTGCTTGGCACCGGCATGACCGACCAGCACCATCGGTACCAGCACGATCAGGTTACCCAGGAAGACCGTCAGCACGGCCTGCCACCAGTTCATGCCTTCGCTCATCAGGCCGGAAGCAAGCATGTAGGCCGGCACGGACACCGCCATCGAGACCCACAGTGCGGCGTAATGGGTGGCCGTCCAGGTCCGCTGTGCGGGCGTGGTCGGTTCGAGATCGGCGTTCCAGAGGGGATTGGAGGTGTTGCGGTTAGACATGAAGGTAGCCGGTGAAGAGGACGGCGCTCATGGTAAGTGATAGACGCGCTTCCGTGCAGCCCGATTGCAGCCCGATTACAGCATCAGCGCCACCGAATGCAAAATCAGCCCGACCAGCCCGCCGACCACCGTGCCATTGATGCGGATGAATTGCAGGTCCCGACCGACGTATTGCTCGAACTTGCGCGACACCGTCTCGCCATCCCATTGCCGGATCACGCGCTCGACCAGGCTGGCAATCGCACCGCGGCGCTTGACCAGTGCGTCGGTCGCGAACGTACGCAGCCAGTCATTGAGCTTGTCGCGCACCGCCTGGTCGGCCACCAGCGCCGTGCTGACTGACTGCAGCGCCTGCGCCAGCCCGGCCGTGATCCGCGAGTCCGATGCTGCGACGTCATCCAGCAAGCGCTGCCGCAAGTCCTGCCAAACCTGATCGACATAGTCGCGAAACACCGGATGCTGCAGGCCGCTGTGCACCAGCGCCGCAATCCGCAGCTCGTACTCACCGGAGCTGCGCAGCTGCGCGACCAGGTCTTCGACCGATTCCTGGAAGCGCGCGCGCCACTGGCTGTCGGGCTGCTTCATTTCTTCGAGCACCTGTTGCAAACCATCGAGCAAGCGCTCGAAAAACTTATCGTCGAAGGTGCGCGGCATCCAGCGCGGGCTGTTGTCATGGATTTTTTGGCGGATGAAATCCTGGTTCTTTTCGAGCGCGCCCGCCACCATCACCAGCAGGTGATCGAACAATTCCTGATGCCGCCGGTCCGCCACCAGTATCGTCAGCATGTCGGCCAGCAAGGGCGCAAAGCGGACGTGCTCGACCATGCGGTCAATCCGGCCATGCAGGAAGCGGCGGATATCGTCATCCTCGACAAGTCGCAGCACCGTCGGCAAACCACCCGCCAATTGCCGCGCCACGACCTCGCTGTTGGCCGGCACCGCCAGCCAGCGCGACGCCGCCCCGGCAAAATCGATCCTGCCGAACTCCGCGCTGATGACGGCCTGCGTCATGAAATTGTTTTCAAGGAAAGCCGCAATGCTGGCGCCGATCCGGTCCTTGTTCTTCTGGATGATCGCGGTGTGCGGAATCGGTAAGCCGAGCGGATGGCGGAACAGTGCCGACACCGCAAACCAGTCGGCCAGCGCGCCCACCAATGCCGCTTCGGCAAAAGCCCGCACGAAACCCAGCACCGGATGCAGTGCCTCGAACTTGCGCGCCAGCACGAACACCACCGCCATTAGCAGCAGCAAGCCGGTGGCGATGCGGCGGATTTTGTTGAGGGGGGCGAGTGGATCGGTGTCGGGCATGGATGGGAACCTTAAAGACGCAGGCAACGGGTGCAAGTGCGAGGACTCCCTCACGATACAACGACTCCGCTCGGGTGGAACCGTCTTGCTGAATTTGCCACTCACCACGCATTCGAGCTTCAGGTCACGCGGGACTGCGTCTGTTGGGGCTTATTTTATTCATTTATTGCAGGAATTTAATATGTCTTTTCCAAATTTTTCCCGATTTAATCCGTTTAACCGATTTACTCCTGACCGGAGAATCACGCCTGAACTGAACAAGAACAGCTCGGAAGTGGAGAAGCTGCGTTACAAAGAGAGTATAGAAGCACAAAAGTCTGATGTTAAGGCGTCGAAAATTTTTCCTATGACAAAAGAAGAACGAAATGCATATAATAGAAATGAAGACTATCGACAAAACAAACTCACCCCGGCAGCAGAAAAAAAGTTTTTCGTACGACATGGTTGGGGTATCGGCAGCATTCGCTCTTTCAACCTTTTTCATAGATCCAAAAATACTGGAAAATGGAAATTATTCTATTTTACTTATCGGACAATAGACCAACCTTTGCGCAAAGCAGCAACAACAAGTGCATATGCCAATGTGCTAATCGCCGCGCGTAAAGATCATTCAAGAGGCGCTCCAGACGGTGCATTTTTGTTTAACCATATTCACACAGAGGCGCGAGAAACATCTATTACGAGTGAATTAAAATCGCATCTTAATAATTATAACCATTTAAACGGAACACCTCCTTTAGCAAAAATTCTTCAGCAATCGTCAGCAATTATTGATTTTGAGAGTAACAATATAAAAAACATAAAAATAACAGAGAGATTTTTTCGCATGCAAGAAAATTTAATAGAAAAAATAGAAGCTGAAAAAAAAATCCCGGCTCCCGGGAAAAAAACCGTTCATCCGGACATCCCAGGGGCGAAAACTACGGCAACAAATTACGTGATGATGATAGCGTATGCCATAAAGAGCGCGTGCGCGGACCAAATAGCTACTAATAAAAACGAAGGTGAAAAAGTCACTGAATCCACAATTGTAGACGCACTCGACTATTTACGCGATTTACCGTTACTTGAAGCACTGATTGATAATCCTACTCCTTCGGGTCATGACCACAAGCATAAACATCTGGCCTGGCGTATTGCCTATAAACTGGCAGCAACCTCGACCGGTTTTGATTTGCTTAAAAAAATCAATAACTCTGAGGCCAATAGTGACTATACAAAGCTGACCACCGACGCAAAACAAAAGCGCAAGAATATCCGGCGTGACGAAAACCTTCGTCTGTTCATGAAAGGAGCCGACGCCATGCTGACGGAGGAAAAGTCGAGGGAATTACTCAATACTGATCCCCAGTCGCTGCTGGACTATTGCAAGGCACCTAACCGAACGGCAGAGGCACTTGATAACTACCTACTTATAAACGCCTTGCCGGCACTGCAAACCAATTTTGCAATAAACGAAGCATACGGAGGCGATTGCACTACCCTGCCACCCGAAGAACAAGAATGGCAAAAAAAGATAGGCGCAGCTCAAAACAACGCTAATAGTAAATGGGCAGCCAATGCGTTGAGAAACGGCTTTTTAAGTGATGCCAAAGGAACGCCATTTGACAAAGCTAATGCAAGACTCGAAAAAGTATCGTTGCAAGTTAGCCGTGGAATGAAAAATCAGGGCCAAGATGTCGATAATGCCGTACTCACTAACGCTCCCGGATCCAAATCGATTGTGCCACGCAGATTCAAACGCAACGGAGGAAAAACACCGTTCAACGGAATGATGCCTATCAGCATATCTACAAACGGATCCTTACTGCAGCGAGAAAAAATGACTGCTATTTTACGATTACTTGAGAAAGCGTTCTACGAAAACATTACAGGGCAGAAGCACAGTAAAGATTATCATTTTAAAGACATTACTTTTTCTAATAACGAGGATAAAAAAGAAAAATTAGAAGGAATTGCAAAATTGATTTACGTGCGCGCATGGATATCAACATCACAAGCGGAATGTCTGGACGGCCGACCACTTTCCAACAGTAAAATAGAGGAAGTAACGAGTGAAAAATATCTGAATTCTTTGATGGGCTATCCTGAAGAAAATCCAATATTTCCCGCCGGGATTGAAAAAATAAGAGATGAGATAAAAGAAAATTTAGAAAAAGAACAAGTAATAAACTCATTAGATCCCGGTAAGCTTAACAATTTTTTTTCCGATATAAAGTTTGACAGATTGAAAGGCAATCCCGAACTAGAGCGGGTACCGCCGACTGGAAACTTTAAGGATATTCCTGATACAAACGATATTCTTGCAATGAATCCGTCTCAATATGAAACCGCTATCAATGATTTAAAGAAGCATCTAGAGGATGGAAAAGACACCAAAAAAGTAATACCAGCCCCTACCTTAACCCATGCCGGCATTGGTACTTATCTGAGCCAGCAAGCACAACGAATGCGCCTGGGTTCGTCGATCAAATTCAGCGATGGCGATACGATCGGTATCGGGATGCAGGGCCTGACTGCCGTGGTCGCCCGTGTTTTCATGGGGGGCGTGTTCGGAGCACGCGCCAACTTCAGTCATCGGCGTACCCGCCTTGCGACGGCGGAATTCGGCGTGAATGCCGCCGGCGGATTTGCCCGGTTTGGTACCGAAACCAATCGCAGCAACCGTGCGGGCGGCGGCGGATCGGTAGGTTGGTCGTTCGCCAAATTCAAAAATATGTTCTTGGGTACCGGCGCCTATGCCGATGGCAAGGGTATCTATGATCCCGGCAAATTTAGCGGTGTGACGTTACGACTGGATCGTCTGGGGCAGGATGAAACGGGACGCGAAGGCCAGATCGGCGGCGTTGCCGGTGACGCAGACATGACTGTCGAGCTGGGTAAGGCCATCAAAAAAGTCGTTAATGGCAAGTCCGCTGAACAAGCTGATGGTCGCCCCGGCGGCAATCTGCTGATGCAGCTACTGGAAGACATCCCCCAACTCTCCGTGTCCTGGCTGGATGACGGCGATAGCACCACGCGCGATCTGGGGCATATCGGGCAAGCTGGTGCGGTGCTTGGCGCTTATGCCGGCGGCGTCGGCGTCGGCGCCAGCGCGTCACTCTCCCGGACCAAAAAATATCAGAAACAGCGCTACAAAGAAGACACCGGCGCTCTGCGTTCGCGCGTCATTGGTAGCGCCAAACGAACGTCGATCAATGCTCAGGTTGCGGCAATCGGTCTGGTCAATCTGGGAGCGGTTAGCGGACAACCGATACTTGCCAAGGAAACCGCAGGGATCGCCGACGTATTCAGCGCGGATGCAGAAATCTATCGGGACGGCATCAGGGAAGAAATCCGCACCGTCGAACACAATGGCCAATTGAAGCCACGAACCTACAAACTGATCGTCCATGCTAACGCCGAATCATTCGCGAACAGTGTCGAACAGGACATCCAGGAATGGGGGCAACGTTTTGCCGAGATCAAGGAAAAAGATGACTACTATCACGAAATCAAGCCGGGTGACTTGAATTATGAAGAATTACTAAAGAAGCGCGAGGAAGTGTCAGTACAACAGGCGGGAATCGTGCGGGACCTGGTCCTCAAAGTCCAGGAAGCCGCGCATCCGAATACCTCCTATGTCGAATATCTGGAAC
>AEPR01000087.1 GCA_000195205.2 Oxalobacteraceae bacterium IMCC9480
GGTATGACGAAGCCCCTTAAAGCGTCCGTTGAGTTGGTTTACTCGCTGATTTTTTGAATATAGAGCTGATAAAGTGGTGCGCTAATCACTTTGATCTTTCGGCAATAAATATTAGTAAAAGCATCAATGGCGAATTTCGGACAGCGGATCGGGTCAGTACCGTATGGTAGTTTTTCTTGCCATAAATAATCGTCGAAGGCGATTACCCCATCAATCTTTAATAATCGAAAGCTGAGGATTGCGTCACATAATACGTCGGGTGCCTGGTGCGAACCATCAACGTAGATAAAATCAAAATAGTTTTGCTTGCCTTCGGCAATTAACTTTGACAGCGCTACATCGCTATGTTCTTTGTGAATAACCAGTTGAATAGCATTCTTGACTTCGCTTATTGCTGTTTTAGTATTGTGATGGAATCGCTTTTCAACAGCAGACATATCTGTTTCGCCGCCACCTCCTTCCTGATGTTCTACCCCGCCTTGCCACGTATCGACACAATGAAGTTCTATGTCTTTTGAATCAGCGAGCTTTTTAATAAGATAACAAGTGCTAGCGCCTTCGTAAGAGCCAATTTCTAATATTCGAGTGGGGTTTATTTGCGGGATGAACAATTCCCATACTACTTTGGCTAAACTTTCAAACCAGTTGTTAGTGAAATCATAAGGTGAACCGTTCATTGTTCTCTCATTTCATTAAGTTTTAGTTATTGAGAATACTGGTGTGTGAAAGCAACGTAAAGTGGTTTTGTATTTTTTAGTTCATGTGAAACCATCCGTGTATAAAATAAATAAACAAGACAGCCTACTTAAGGCTGTACGGTTAAAAAAGCGAATAAAAAAATACGCAAAAAAACTACACAAGGATTTGAGATCCTTGTAGGTCGCACAAAAACCGAGGTGTTAACCTACGTAACTATTGAGTCGGAATGACTGCGGGGATAGCGTTTCGCCATCAGCACGTTTCCGTGATCCAGGTTTTTCAGCAGTTTTTTTGCATTACAGGAGTTGACGTCGCAAAGAGGAAAGGACAATTCACCATGGGAATACTGACACCAACAACCGATCCGCAACTGCAGGCGCTGCTACTCGACCTTGGCGAACTGATCCGTCAGTCGCGCCGGCAGGCGTTGCGCGCCGTCGATACGATCCAGGTCCGGACATGCTGGCAGATGGGGCGGCACATCGTCGAATTCGAGCAAGGTGGGCTGGAGCGTGCAGCCTACGGGCAGCGCTTGTTGCCGCAGTTGGCGAAGATGTTAACGGTGGAGTTTGGCAAGGGATTTGACGATCGGAATTTGCGCCATATGCGTGACTTCTATCAGGCGTTTCCAATTTGGGACGCAGTGCGTACCGAATTGAGCTGGACCCAGCTATCGCACGCTGTTGCGGGTCGACAGCGCTACCGCGCGCGACTGGTACATGCACGAAGCCGTCACGCAAAACTGGAGCACCCGCGCACTGGAACGACAGATCGGGACCTTGTATTACGAGCGTCTGCTATCGAGTCAGGATCGCGCTGCTGTCGAGCAGGAAGCGGTGGCCAAGCTGGCTGGCCTCGATGCGTCGCCACGCGCTTTCGTGCGCGATCCGGTGGTGCTGGAATTCCTGGGCTTGCCGAATGCCGGCACGCTGCTGGAATCCGATCTTGAGCAGGCGCTGATGACCCAGTTGCAGGAGTTCTTGCTGGAACTCGGCAAAGGCTTTGCCTTCGTCGCTCGCCAGCAGCGTATCAGTACCGAGAGCAAGGATTTTTACATCGACCTGGTGTTCTACAACTACCTGCTCAAATGCTTCGTGATTTTTGATCTCAAGCGCGACGAGCTGATGCACCAGGCGATCGGTCAGATGGACATGTATGTGCGGATGTATGACGAGCTCAAGCGTGGTCCCGATGACAACCCGACCGTCGGCATCATCCTCTGCACGCAGAAGGATGCGTCGGTGGTGCGTTACTCAGTGTTGCAAGGCAACGAGCAATTATTTGCCAGCAAATACAAGCTGGTGCTGCCAAGCGAAGAAGAGTTGCGTGCCGAGCTGGACCGCGAGCGTAGCGTCATCAATGACGGGCGGACCAGCTGACCTCACACCAAGGCGGTTCCACACCTCCCGCCCATCCCAATGCAATCCCGCCCGCTCGGTTATACTTGCGCGCCCTTGAAGTACAGACACAAATCGATCCAAAGCGAGGCCAGTGCAGTGACGTACAGCGTGAAAGAAATTTTCTATACCTTGCAAGGCGAGGGCACCCATGCCGGTCGTCCGGCGGTGTTCTGCCGCTTTGCCGGGTGCAACCTCTGGAGCGGCCGCGAGAGCGATCGTGCCACCGCCGTGTGCCAGTTTTGCGATACCGATTTTGTCGGCACCGATGGTGTCATGGGCGGCAAGTTTGCCGATGCCGAGTCATTGGCCGCCACCGTCAACAGCCTCTGGCCGGCCGATTATCCAGCCAGCAAATTCATCGTCATCACCGGTGGCGAACCAATGCTGCAGCTTGATCTTGCATTGATCGATGCCTTGCACGCGCAGGGTTTCATGATCGCTATCGAGACCAACGGCACCTTGCCCGTGCCGCCCGAAGTCGACTGGATTTGTGTCAGCCCGAAGATGGGCAGCAAGCTGGTCCAGCGCAGCGGCAACGAATTGAAAGTCGTCATTCCGCAGCTCGGACAAGACCTGCTGATGTATGAAGCGCTGGACTTCGAACACTTCTATTTGCAGCCCATGGATAGTCCGACCGCTGCCCGCAATACCGAACGTGCCATCGATCACTGCAAGCGCCACCCGAAGTGGAAGCTGAGCGTGCAAACCCATAAAATTTTACAGATACCGTAACGCCATGCTGACCATTACCCGCAAACTAGAATTCGATGCAGGACACCGCATCCCCGACCACAAGAGCCAGTGCCGCAACTTGCACGGCCATCGCTACACGCTGGAAATCACGCTCACCGGTGGCGTCGTCGCTGCCGATGGCGCGTCCGACAACGGCATGATCATGGACTTCTCCGACGTCAAGACGCTGGCCAAGCAAGCGCTGGTCGATGTCTGGGACCACGCTTTCCTGGTCTATGAAAAAGACGAGGCCGTGCGCGCTTTTCTTGACAGCCTGCCGGACCACAAGACCGTCGTCTTGCCACTGGTGCCGACCGTCGAGAACCTGGCGCGGATTGCCTTCGATATCCTGAAGGCGACCTACACCGACAACTTCGGCACCGGCCTCACGCTGCACAAGATCAAGCTCTACGAAACACCGAATTGCTGGGCCGAAGTCGTCCATGGATGACAGCGTCTTCATGCGCCTCGCGATGGACCAGGCGCACAATGCCTGGGCTCTGGGTGAGGTGCCTGTGGGTGCGGTGCTGGTGAAAGACGGGCAGGTCATCGCCACCGGTTTCAACCAGTCGATCGGCACGCACGACCCGACCGCGCATGCCGAAATCATGGCCTTGCGCGCCGGTGCTTCGCTGCTGGGCAATTACCGGCTGCCGGGGTGCGAACTGTATGTCACGCTCGAACCCTGCGCGATGTGCGCCGGCGCGATGATGCATGCGCGGCTGGCGCGGGTAGTCTACGGTGCCAGCGATCCGAAAACCGGTTGCTGCGGTTCAGTGCTTGACCTGTTCGGACAAGCACAGTTGAATCATCACACCGGCCTGGTCGGTGGCGTCTTGGCTGACGCCTGCAGCGCGCTGCTGAAGGATTTTTTTGCCGAACGGCGGCTGGCGCAGAAGCCGCCTTCCACGGGAGTTGTCAGTGAGTGAATCGATCGGCATTGCGCTCGTCGCGCCAAGCGGCTACGCCACCGATACCGGGGCAGTCGATCGCGCGATCGCGCGCTTGCAGGCCGCCGGCTATCGCGTCAAACGCCACTTTGCGGCGGAAGAAAAGCACGAGCGCTTCGGTGCCAGCGATGCACTGCGGGTGGCGCATCTGCATGCAGCGGCAAGCGATCATGATGCCGATATCGTGCTGGCCTTGCGCGGCGGTTACGGCCTCTCGCGCATCCTGCCGCAACTCGACTGGCCGCTGCTGGCAGCGAGCGGCAAGCTATTCCTCGGTCATAGCGATTTCACTGCGTTCCACTTGGGCTTGCTGGCGCAGACCGGTGCCATCAGTTTTGCCGGACCGATGCTGTGCGATGACTTCACACGCGCACCGGCCAGCGACTTCACGCATGCGCATTGCTGGCAATGCCTGACCAGCGAGCGCACCGTGGTCCGGGTCGAGCAGCCCGACAGTCCGCCGGTCGATGCCAGCGGCATACTGTGGGGCGGCAATCTGGCGATGGTCGCGCATCTGGTCGGCTCGCCGTACCTGCCGCACATCACCGGCGGCATCCTGTTCCTCGAAGACATCAACGAGCATCCGTTCCGGGTCGAGCGGATGTTGCTGCAACTGCTGCATGCCGGTGTGCTGGCGCAGCAGAGTGCGATCGTGCTGGGGGACTTTTCCGGCTACAAGCTGAGCGAAATCGACAATGGCTTTTGTTTCGAGTCGATGCTGGAACGGCTGCGCGCGACGTTGCCGGTGCCGGTCCTGACCGGGCTGCCGTTCGGGCACATCGTCGACAAGGTGACTTTGCCGGTCGGTGCGCCGGCCACGCTGAACAGCGATGCGTCCGGCTGGACCCTGACGGTCTCCGGCTACCCGCATTTGCTGGCGCGATAGCGCAAATTCGCTCGCCGCGCAATGGTAAAATGCCGGCTAAATTTAAAGTACGATTTCAAATACGTTCGTAAGGATTTCTTCAGTGCTCTCTACCGCTAACATCACGATGCAGTTCGGCGCCAAGCCGCTTTTTGAAAACATTTCCGTCAAGTTCGGCGATGGCAACCGTTACGGCCTCATCGGCGCGAACGGTTGCGGCAAATCCACCTTCATGAAAATCCTCGGCGGCGACCTCGATTCGTCGGCCGGCAACGTCATGCTCGACACCAACGAACGTCTCGGCAAATTGCGCCAGGACCAGTTCGCGTTCGAAGAAATGCGTGTGCTTGATGTCGTGATGATGGGCCACACCGAGATGTGGGCAGCGATGGCCGAGCGTGACGCGATCTACGCGAACCTCGACGCCACCGACGACGATTACATGAAAGCCGCCGACCTCGAAGCGCGCTTTGCCGAATACGACGGCTACACCGCCGAAGCCCGTGCCGGCGAATTGCTACTCGGCGTGGGTGTCTCGATCGACCAGCACCAGGGTCCGATGAGCAATGTCGCACCAGGCTGGAAACTGCGCGTGCTGCTGGCCCAGGCGCTGTTCTCGAATCCGGACATCCTGCTGCTCGACGAACCAACCAACAACCTCGACATCAACACGATCCGCTGGCTCGAAGATGTGCTCAACGAGCGCAACTCGACGATGATCATCATTTCGCATGATCGCCACTTCCTGAACCAGGTCTGCACTCACGTTGCCGACATGGACTACGGCACGCTGAAGGTCTATCCGGGCAATTACGACGACTACATGTTCGCGTCGTCGCAAGCGCGCGCGCAGCAGCTCTCGGTCAATGCGAAAGCCAAGGACAAGGTCGCCGAACTGCAGGAATTCGTGCGCCGCTTCTCGGCCAACAAATCCAAAGCCCGCCAGGCCACCTCGCGCGCCAAGATGATCGACAAGATCAAGGTCGAAGACCTGAAGCCATCGAGCCGGGCCAACCCGTTCGTGCGTTTTGACGGCGAAAAGAAACTGCATCGCCAGGCCGTCGAGATTGCCGGCCTGTCAAAAACCTACGACCGCACGCTGTTCAAGAACTTCGACATCATGGTCGAGGCCGGCGAACGCATCGCTATCATCGGTGCCAATGGCGCTGGTAAGACGACGCTGCTGCGCTGCATGGGCGGCGTGGAATTGACCGGACTTGCCGGGGACACCGGTAAAGTCAAATGGGCCGAGCATGCCAATGTCGGCTACATGCCGCAGGACCCGACCGAAGATTTCGCGACCGACAAGACCCTGACCGAGTGGATCGACCAGTGGACCAAGGAAGGCGATGACGACCAGGCCGTACGGTCGATTCTCGGACGCCTGCTGTTCGGCGGCGACGACGTCAAGAAGCCGGTGAAGGTGCTGTCCGGTGGTGAAAAAGGTCGCATGATGTACGGCAAGCTGATGCTGGGCCGGCACAACGTGCTGCTGATGGATGAGCCGACCAACCACATGGACATGGAGTCGATCGAATCGCTCAACGTCGCACTCGAAAAATACGCCGGCACGCTGATCTTCGTCTCGCATGACCGTGAGTTCGTGCAGTCGCTAGCCACGCGCATCCTTGAAGTCAAGGAAAACGAAATCATCGACTATCAAGGTTCGTACGAGAATTACCTGGCCAGTCAGGGCATCGACTAAACAGTCCGCCGGAACAAAAAAACGGAGCGCATGGCGCTCCGTTTTTACGTCAGCTCAGTGCGTCGGCATACGCATGATTGACATCGCGGTGACCGGCTTCGTCGGCACGCACGGCGATGACGACATCGCGCAAGCGGGCATCGGGATGCAGGTTCCAGTACTTGATGGCGATGGCGGGAGCGGCGATGTTCTCATGCTCGCCGTTATCGATGCCGGCCAGGTATTCGGTATAGCTGTAATACGCTTCTTCTTCGAAGTAACCGACGATACGGTGTGCCGTCTTGGCCGAGAACAGGTAGATGAAAAAATACAGGTTGTAGAACACCAGCTGCGTCACAAAAATCACCAGTCGCTCGAAGCCGGATGGCTGGGCAATCTGGATAAAGGTCATCAGGTGCATCCGTTCGTTTTCGGCTTCGTCGAGCAG
Source organism: Oxalobacteraceae bacterium IMCC9480 (assembly GCA_000195205.2). Taxonomy (GTDB): domain Bacteria; phylum Pseudomonadota; class Gammaproteobacteria; order Burkholderiales; family Burkholderiaceae_D; genus Actimicrobium. Next base: position 6,779 of record AEPR01000087.1, read on the forward strand.
CGTGTGGACCCAGCCGTTGTCGTCCTTGATGAGGCGCAAGGATTTCAAATGTTGCAGCAGGCCGCCGACCATGCCGGGCACGGCGGCGACGGTTTCCAGCACGACTGCACGATGGCCATACCGTTTGGCAAAAAAGACGTCTGCCAGAAAGCGCAGGAATTTGGTGAATCCAAGCGCGAAGCGATCGGACAGATCGCGTGGGTCGTGATGGATGATGGTTTCTGAAGCGGCGCGCATAGGGCTTTCCTTGTGGGTGGGCTGGTCAGGAAGCGGGCGAATTGTGGTCGCCATCCGACTGACCTCTCTTGCAGGGTAGCATCGGTCGGGCGTATTGCTTGCCGGTCCAGCTAACACAGCGCGGTCGATTTCGGCCAGCAGGCCAAAAGCCCATTAAAATGACGACCTGCGCCGAACGCGGCTCCTCCCACTCTTTTTCTACCGTCGACACCATGCCTACGCCAGCCATCAAGACCATCGAATTCGAACGTCCGCAAATGCAAACCGGCACCAGCTGCAGCGCGCAAGCCTGGGCGCGCGTGCCGGCCACGCCGACCCCTGCCGAAAAGACCGCCCTGAAAGAACGCATCAAGCGCCTGCTGATCGAAAAACAGGCGGTGCTGGTGGCCCACTATTACGTCGACGCTGACTTGCAGGATCTGGCCGAAGAGACCGGCGGCTGCGTTTCGGATTCGCTCGAAATGGCGCGCTTCGGGCGTGACCATCCGGCCAAAACACTGGTCGTGGCCGGCGTCCGCTTCATGGGTGAAACCGCCAAAATCCTCAGTCCCGAAAAAACCGTGCTGATGCCCGACCTCGACGCCACCTGCTCGCTCGACCTCGGTTGTCCAGCCGATGAATTTGCCGCCTTTTGCGATGCCCATCCGGACCGCACCGTGGTCGTCTATGCCAACACCAGTGCCGCCGTCAAGGCCCGCGCCGACTGGATGGTGACCTCGTCGATCGGCCTCGACATCGTCGCCCACCTGCATGCACAGGGCAAAAAAATCCTGTGGGCACCGGACAAGCATCTGGGTGATTACATCCAGAAAAAAACCGGTGCCGACATGTTGCTGTGGCAGGGCTCGTGCCTGGTGCATGACGAGTTCAAAGGCGTCGAACTGGAATTGCTGATCAACGAGCATCCGGACGCGATGGTGCTGGTGCATCCCGAGTCGCCGGCCGCCGTAGTGGCGCTGGCCGATGTGGTGGGCTCGACCTCGCAACTGATCGCTGCGACCCTCACGCCGGGTGTCGACGAATTCATCGTCGCCACCGACAACGGCATCCTGCACAAGATGCGCCTGGCCGCTCCCGGCAAGACCTTTATCGAAGCACCGACCGCCGGCAACAGCGCGACCTGCAAGAGCTGCGCGCATTGTCCGTGGATGGCGATGAACGGCTTGCAGAATCTGGCTGACGTGCTTGAGTCGTTGAGCAATACGATCGACGTCGATCCCGTCATCAGCATCAAGGCAAAAGTCTGCATCGACCGCATGCTCGATTTTGCGGCGCAAAAGAAAGCGAACGTGCGGCCGTCCGCCGACCTTGGCCAGGAACAGCAACTCTTTTCAGGGATAGGACCAGCATGAGCAATCTAGTGAATCCTTTTGCACCTTTCGAACCCGCACTGGCTGCGGCCCTTCAGGCCAATGTCGCGCTGGCACTGGCCGAAGATGTCGGTAGCGGCGACGTCACCGGCTTGCTGGTGCCCGACAACGCCATCGTCCAGGCCCGCGTGATCGTGCGCGAAGCGGCGGTGCTGTGCGGCGCACCGTGGTTCGAAGCGGTGATGACGCAACTCGATGCGCGCATCCGTATCGACTGGCAGTACGACGAAGGCGAACTGATGCGCGCCGACAGCGTGGTCTGCCAGATCGAAGCGCCGGCGCGCGCCTTGCTGACCGGCGAACGCAGCGCGCTCAATTTTCTGCAGATGATGTCCGGCGTGGCCAGCCAGACCCGGCGTTACGTCGAGCTGGTCGCCGGAACCGCTGCCGGCATCCTCGATACCCGCAAGACTCTGCCCGGCCTGCGGCTCGCGCAAAAATATGCGGTACGGGTCGGCGGCGGCGCGAACCAGCGACTGGCCCTGTACGACGGCATCCTGATCAAGGAAAACCATATTGCCGCGGCCGGCGGTGTGCGGCTGGCGATGGAAAAAGCCTTCGCGCTGAACGCCGGCGTGACGATACAGATCGAAGTCGAATCCATCGACCAGCTCAAGGAAGCGCTGGCCGCTGGCGCGCGCTCGGTGCTGCTGGATAATTTTTCGCTGGCGCAGATGCGCGAAGCCGTGACGCTGACCTCGGGCGCAGCGCTGCTGGAAGCTTCGGGCGGCATCAACTTCGATACCGTGCGCGCGATCAGCGAAACCGGCGTGGACCGGATTTCGATCGGCAGCCTGACCAAGGATGTGCGGGCGACGGATTATTCATTGCGGATTGTCGATCAGTAAGGGTGTGATTCAATAACGGCTCTTTTCGGGTAACACGGAAGAGCGAGTTATTTCCACCTGTGTTCTTGCTGGCTTTGCTGAGTTTCGTGAATGCAGGCGAACGATGGGAGAAAGATGTCGTGGCGTTGGGCTTAGCGCACCGGTAGGGGTCCCACGTCCATTCCCGCCAAAAAATCTTGCCTTAATATCCTCGACAAATCGTATTGGAACTAATCACCTGTCAACGACATATATCGGGGATTCTTGTCCGGCATTGGTAAAGAGCGTACACGCCGTAGCTTATGAAGGGCTGGACTAAACCCGATCGATTGTCCATGTCCACAGTAATTCCGAGGTGCAGGCATCGTCGGCCGATCACGCTACAGCGACGTCGCTGCCAGTCATTTTTTGGAATGCACCATGGTGTCCCTCCGATCAGCATCCCCAGTTCTGCGAGCGAATCAACAGCCCGTTCCGCACATAAACACATCGCAATCAGCCAACACAGCCAGCAGTTCAAACTCGCCGTTGTCCGCGTGCACAGCGACTGAAGAAATGGTGGGACAAGTTATGTACACCCGGAACTCCGCCGCCATACTTTAACGAGGATATTGTCAAGACCAACGGCACCGGGATCCGCTGCCCCTACAACGACTCAACCATTCGGATCAACGCGAAGCCCTCATCTCCCGGCAGTGGCAAGCCAATTCACGCGAGCCATTTCAAGATCGAGCGCCCAATACTGAACAGCACGCCAACGGACGAAATAAAAAAAACCCCATCCTACAGAATTGGTCAGTCGCCACCCAAAGAAACTTGCATGGACTTCCTGGTCGCCGGACTGGAATCGGGTCTGGGCATTTTCCAGTTCGTCTCCGAGCGGACACACACGAAAAATACGAGCCGAAGCAATACGGCTGTGATCCAATTACTGCTGAAGAAGCGCGAGGAAAACGGAACTGAGCCGCTAGAACTCGGCAATGGTCGTTTCAAAGTGGAAGACTTTAAACCTGATCCACAATCACCCGCGGACGAACGTTGCCTTAGATATCTCCTGACGGTCACCGACAAGAACAACCCCGGCCAGACGATTACCGTACCGGTCACGCAAGCGGGATTACCGTTTCAAGAGGCCTTGCTCAGTGCCGCGTCGATCGTCCGTGCAAGCGCCATGATGGATCAGCACAAGGAATTGCTGACAAAGCCATTGGATGGGCCGATACACGATCCCTTGATCCTCAGCCACGCCGGTTACGGTCGCAATGCGACGTTGATGACCTATCGGGAGCTGTGCTTGCGGATAGAAGAAGGCATTGTCACGGAAGAAAGTAACATCGAGCAGCAAGTCTGCGACTTCATCCAAGCGCAAAGAAAAATTCGGCCCGGGTTCGTGCATTCGCTGCCACAGGTGAGGCAGTTGGTGATTGCACTCGAGGATAAGCTGCGAAATCACCTGGAACAGTCGAGTCAGCTCGCCGCTTCCACAAGAATCCATCATGCCCGATCATCGTCGCCCGCTCGACGTCTCTCCGTAGTGCCGCCTGCAGCG
>AEPR01000086.1 GCA_000195205.2 Oxalobacteraceae bacterium IMCC9480
CTTGCTGTTCGGTGCGGGTCGACAGGTCGATGGTGCCGGCAGCGATTTCACGCGATGCCACGGCCATGGTCTCGCTGCCGCTGCGCACGCTGGCAACGGCACTGTGCAGCATCGCCACGATGCCTTGCAGTGCCACGCCACTTTCGCTGGTAGAGGCAACTTTCTCGGCATTCAGATCGATGGTGCCGGCACCTTGCCCGGTCATCATGGCGATGCTCACTTTCAGTTCGGCTGCCTGGATAGCGTCGCGCTGCAGCGCGATGGCGATGAATATCAGTACGCCGCTTTCGACCACCACGTAGGCCGCATGCGACACCACCATGCCCAGGCTGGGTTCCGTAAAGCAAATCACGCCGTAACCCCATTGCTGCAAGTAATTAAAACTCAGGTGATGCACGGCGATGACCGCAGCAGCGATCAGAATCACCGACCAGTCGCGATAGCACAGCAAAACGGCCAGCAAGACAAAGATGCCGAAGTGGAGTTCGGTCATGCCTGCCGCCTGATGGATATGCAGCGCCGAAAACACCATCAGCGCGGCGGCGACTACGGCCCGGGTCAGAAAGCTGCCGCCGGCGGTCACAATCAGCGCGGTCGGTATCAGTACGGTGGGAAGGCCGATCACCAAGGCCCAAGTGAGCGTGTCGTGCATGCCTGACAGCGCCAGGCTCATCAGGAACAGACCCCACAACACGCCCAGCATCAGGCGATCAGCCTGTATCGAATTTTTTTTGAGGAAGTAGGCGATGTCATTCATGGGGATCTCTCTTTTATCTTGTTTTCGTGATGCCTGGCCGCTGCAGTACGGGAAGTTACTTTCCGATGCCAACACAGTATGTTCTATGAAACTGTTTATCAAACGTAATTTTTTACATGACTTTGGCGCGCAGCGCCGGAAGACGCCTCGAAGGTAGCAACGTACATTAAGCGCGCGCGGTTTTCAGTAGCACGCATGAAAAAAATTCATTCCCCGCGCAGCGCGGAAGTGCTGCGGCATACTCCGTCTTCTCCATTTGAAAATGTCGCGTCCATGACCCAGCCCACTCCCGTTCCGCGCCAGTTCCTGCTCGATTTGTATGCCAGCGCCGTGGCTGCCGTCAGCCCGGCAAAGTGTCTGCCCGCGTTCCTGCCGCCGCCGCCATCGACAGGCCGCACGCTGGTCATTGGCGCAGGCAAAGGCGCGGCCGCGATGGCGCGCACCGTCGAGCAGCACTGGCCCGGCGAGCTGTCCGGACTGGTGGTCACACGCTACGGTCATGGCGCCGATTGTCAGCGTATCGAGGTGGTCGAAGCGGCCCATCCGGTACCCGATGAAGCAGGACGCCAAGCTGCAGCGCGCATGCTGCAACTGGTGCAGGGATTGAGCGCCGACGACCTGGTGCTGTGCCTGATCAGCGGCGGCGGCTCGTCCCTGCTGGCACTGCCGGGCGAGGGCATCACGCTGGAGCAGAAACAGGCCATCAACAAGGCCTTGCTGCGCAGCGGGGCGGCGATCGGCGAAATGAATTGCGTACGCAAGCATCTGTCAGCGATCAAGGGTGGCCGGCTGGCGCTGGCCTGTGCGCCGGCGCGCGTGGTTACGCTGCTGATTTCAGATGTGCCCGGCGACGAGCCCGGCGTAATCGCCAGCGGGCCGACACTGGCCGATCCGACCACCTGTGCCGAAGCGCTGGCCGTGCTCGACAAATACGCCATCGCCATTCCCGGGAGCGTGCGCGCGCACCTGCAATCCGGTGCCGGCGAAACCCCGAAACCCGGCGATGCACGCTTTGCCCGCAACGAATATCACATTATTGCCACCGCCCAGCACGCACTCGAGGCCGCTGCCGCAACGGCGCAGGCAGCCGGCATTCCGGCATACATCCTGTCGGATGGCATTGAAGGCGAGGCACGCGACATCGCCCTGATGCATGCCGCGCTGGCACGACAAATAGCCGCGCGCGGCCAGCCGTTTCAGCGTCCGTGCGTGCTCATTTCCGGTGGTGAAACGACGGTGACGGTGCGCGGTTCGGGGCGCGGCGGACGCAACGCAGAATTCCTGCTGAGCCTGGCCGTGGCGCTCGACGGCGCGGCCGATATCCATGCGATTGCCTGTGATACCGATGGCATCGATGGCTCCGAAGACAATGCCGGCGCGCTGTTGCAACCGGACTCGCTGGCGCGTGCCGCAGCGCTCGGCATGCGTGCCAAAACGCTGCTGGAAAATAATGACGGCTACGGATTTTTCAGTGCGCTGGACGACCTGGTGGTGAGCGGGCCGACCCGGACCAATGTTAATGATTTCAGGGCCATCCTGATTCTCTGAACGGAGGCGGTTGCCGGCTTAGTCCCTCGCGATCAGCAACGCCAGTTCCGCCGCATCCAGATAACACCATTCCCCTTCTTCCAGTCCCAATCCCTCCAGCGTTAGCTGGCCGATTGCCACGCGCTGCAGCGCTGCGCAATGATTGCCGGCGGCGGCCAGCATGCGCTTGACCTGATGGTATTTGCCCTGCTCGAGCACGATCTCGATGCGATGGCTGTCGACCATGCTGCAGCGTACGGCCGCCAGCGGTGCGGGTTCGTCATGCAATTGCACGCCGGCCAGCAGCAGCGCCACCAGCTCCGGCGTGACGGCTTCGGCGGTGGTGGCGATATACACTTTCGGGATATGCGATTTCGGCGACGACTGGGCATGGATGAACGGACCATGATCCGACATCAGCAGCAGGCCGGTGGTGTCGTGGTCAAGCCGGCCGACCGGTTGCACGTCGCGCCAGGTGAAATTTTCCGGCAGGATGCTCAGCACGCCGGGATGGTGGCTCGGCTTGCGCGAGCATTCAAAATTCGGTGGTTTATGCAGCGCCACGAAGACGTGTTCGTGGAAATCCCAGTCTTCGTCGAACAGCCGGAAGGTCAGGCCATCGGGTTCGAAAGCGGTCCGGTAATCGGTCACGACGGTGCCGGCGACAGACACTTCGCCGTCGTCGATCAATTGGCGGCACCATTTGCGGGTGCCGAATCCCTGCGATTGCAGGAGGCGGTCGAGGGTCAGTTTTTTCATGGCGGGACTGTAGCAGAAGCCCGAAAATCAGGGCGAAAAAAAACCCGTCCGCAGACGGGTCGGGCAGTGCGCAGGTGCTTAGGACTGCTTGCGACGACGTGCCATGAAGCCCATCAGACCAAGCCCGCCCAGCATCAGCGCGTAGGTCGATGGTTCTGGTACGGCCGAGACCGAGACGTTGTCGAGGACGGCGCCGCTGTTACCGCCACCCAGACTCGAGAAAGACAGTGTCGTACTTGCTTCAGTAGCCTTGAATTGCTGGCTGAAATGCGAGAACGGGAGCGTGCCGGAATAAACCGTACTATTGCCAGCAACGCTGACTGTTGTTGATGGTGCGTTGTTAGAGTTTTGTGAAAGGTCAAAATTCAACGAGTAAAAATTGCCAATGACGGTATTGAAAGCCTGTGACAGCGAGCCAGGACCCGGGGTGCCCAGCAAGTCGATACTGTTGCCGCTGATGGCACCGTACTTGCCGTTGTTGATCACATCGATCGATGCACCACCGACGGTCCAGCCGGTCAGCGCGGAGGAACCGGCGTTCACGGTAGAAAAAGAGTCGGCGTTGAACGGGCTAAAAAACGTTTCAAAATCACCATTGGTGATCAGGTTGCCTGCTGCATGGGCGCTACCAAAAACAGCAATAGTGGCAAAGGCGCCTGCCTGGATCAATTGGGACAGCTTCATGGGAATCTCCGTTAAATGTTGAAAGGGGAAAATCTAAGGCCGTTGTCCCATCGAAGATAGCACTTGGCCTGTAGTAACAATGCCAACGAAGAATAGGTGATTAGTATTTTTAATGCAACGTTTATGGTGGCAAGACTGTCAACAATTGTTAATACATTTACCACAGGAAACTATTCGATTTGAGAGAAGCGCGGCAGCCAGACACCGTCAACTTCGACCAGTTCATGAAACACCGCCGCCGGCCGTACCCACAGTGACCCATCGGGGGCGCGATAGACAATCAGCGGGGTCAGGTCCGATTCCAGCGTGGCCGGGCCGACCAGTTCATAAATGCCGCCCTTGTAGTGCCGGTAGTACATGGCCAGTCTCCGTCAGGTAAGAGTGCTCAGACGCCGGTCTGCAGCAAAAAATCAGTGAGCAGGATGCGTTCGACCTTGTCGGTCTTCAGGCTCTTGTTGCCCGCGTCGGTCAATGCGACTTGCAGGGCCGCCAGTCCACCCGGCATGTGCACCTGTTCGGCATCGAGCGAGCGCAGCGTCGACTCGATCACCGCGCGGATCGCAGGCTGGTTCTGGCTGGCCCATTTGGCGTCGCCGGAACTGGTTTCCAGCGCCATGCGGGTGCCTACCGAATACTCATCGGTGCTGACCACCAGCGGTCCGACCATCGTGTAGTTCTGGCGCACTTCTGTCTTGAGCCTGTCCTGGCGGTAGAACCAGATCGCCGCGAAGGTTGCTACCAGCAGAAGGATCACCAGTGCGGCGGTGACCAGGGTGAATTTGTCGCGGGAGTCGGATTTGGCCATGATCGCAGTCGTGAAACGACATGCAGGTCGGGAGGACCATCGCACGTCAGCCGCGAGTGTAGCGCACCGGCACCGGACCGGACCTGCCATCGCAAGCAGATCTGGTATGTGCGACAACGTACAGATCGGCGCTGCCGCGCACCGTATCTTCAGGACCGCAGTGTTTCCGCCGCAGGCGCAGCGGACTGCCCCTTTATCTATTTCAGGAGAACCCGCATGAACAAAGATCAAGTGAGTGGTGAAATCAAGGACCTCGCAGGCAAGCTTCAGGAAGAAGCAGGCAAGCTGACCGGCAGCAAGGAACAGCAAGCCAAGGGTCTCGGCAAGCAGATCGAAGGCAAGGCCCAAAAAGGCCTGGGTGATGCCAAGGAATTCATCGACGACAAGTCCAAGTAAGTCGATCCGAGCGGCCCGGGTGCCCGCCCCGCGCACAATGCGCCGGGCGGGCACTTGTCGTTTGATGGGCATAGTCGCTTTACAATCCGACCACGGGAACCCACCCCTTCTTTCTTCTGCCAGGAAAC
>AEPR01000085.1 GCA_000195205.2 Oxalobacteraceae bacterium IMCC9480
ACAGCCGCTGGGTGGTAAAGCTCAGTTTGGTGGTCAGCGTTTCGGTGAGATGGAAGTTTGGGCACTGGAAGCCTACGGCGCGTCATATGTCTTACAAGAGATGTTGACCGTGAAGTCCGATGACGTTAATGGCCGCACCAAAGTGTATGAAAACCTGGTCAAGGGCGACCATGTGATCGACGCCGGTATGCCTGAATCGTTTAACGTTCTGGTCAAGGAAATCCGTTCGCTAGGCCTCGATATCGATCTCGAACGCGATTAATTCTTTCAGACAAAGAAGCCGCGATACGCGTAAGATGCGTGTCGCGGCTTTTTTCGCCGGACCAACAGGTCTATGGACATCGATTGGGCAAGATTTCGATTTGCAAGCAGTAGAAGTTAGCAGCACGTTTTTGTTCGTAGCACGTCAGTAACAAGGAAGTGTCCTTCCGTACCCGGTATTAGCGGAACTCTGTGTCATAACAGGGCTCTCCCGCCGATGCGAGCAGGGTCGTCAAGCGGAGTCGGCTCATCCTCCTCGTCAGTCATCTAGCGTTTTCACGCAACCTGGAGTGAACCATGAAAGCACTGCTCGATTTATTCAAGCAAGTTCAGCAAAACGAACAGTTCGACGCCATCAAGATTGGTCTCGCGTCACCTGAAAAGATCCGTTCGTGGTCCTACGGCGAAGTCAAGAAGCCGGAAACCATTAACTACCGTACCTTCAAGCCAGAGCGCGACGGTCTGTTCTGCGCCAAGATTTTTGGCCCGATCAAGGATTACGAATGCCTCTGCGGTAAATATAAACGTCTAAAGCATCGTGGCGTTATCTGCGAGAAGTGCGGTGTCGAAGTAACGTTGGCGAAAGTGCGCCGCGAGCGCATGGGTCACATTGAGTTGGCCTCGCCAACCGCGCACATCTGGTTCCTCAAATCGTTGCCCTCGCGCTTGGGTATGGTGCTCGACATGACGCTGCGGGATATCGAACGCGTCTTGTACTTTGAAGCATATGTCGTGACCGATCCTGGCATGACTCCGCTGAAGAAGTGCCAGATCATGTCGGAAGACGATTACGCCGCTAAGTACGAAGAGTTCGGCGATGACTTCACGGCATTCATGGGTGCCGAAGGCATTCGCGAATTACTGCGTTCCATCGACATCGACCGTGATGCCGAGATGCTGCGCCAAGAGCTCAAAGAGTCAAAGTCAGAAGCGAAAATCAAGAAATACGCTAAGCGTCTGAAAGTTCTTGAGGCATTCCAGCGTTCGGGCATTAAGCCGGACTGGATGATCATGGAAGTGCTGCCAGTGCTGCCTCCAGAGTTGCGTCCTCTTGTCCCGCTTGACGGTGGCCGTTTTGCCACCTCTGATCTGAATGACTTGTATCGCCGCGTCATTAACCGTAATAACCGATTGAAGCGCCTGATGGAACTGCGCGCCCCGGAAATCATTACGCGAAATGAAAAGCGGATGTTTCAGGAAGCCGTTGACTCGTTGCTTGATAACGGTCGTCGTGGCAAGGCCATGACTGGGGCCAACAAGCGACCGTTGAAGTCGTTGGCCGAGATGATCAAGGGTAAGGGCGGTCGTTTCCGTCAAAACTTGCTGGGCAAACGCGTCGATTATTCCGGTCGTTCGGTCATTGTCGTGGGCCCGCAATTGAAGTTGCATCAGTGCGGTTTGCCAAAGCTGATGGCGCTTGAACTGTTCAAACCGTTCATTTTCAATAAGCTTGAATTGATGGGTCTGGCTACCACGATCAAGGCTGCGAAGAAGCTTGTCGAAATTCAGGAGCCGGTGGTTTGGGACATTCTGGAAGACGTGATCCGCGAACATCCGGTCATGCTTAACCGCGCACCGACCTTGCATCGATTGGGTATTCAAGCTTTCGAGCCAGTACTGATCGAAGGTAAAGCGATCCAGTTACATCCGCTTGTTTGCGCTGCGTTCAATGCTGACTTTGACGGCGACCAAATGGCCGTCCACGTTCCACTGTCGATCGAAGCGCAGATGGAAGCACGTACATTGATGCTGGCTTCGAACAACATCCTGTTCCCATCGAACGGCGAGCCTTCGATCGTGCCGTCGCAGGATATCGTGTTGGGTCTGTACTATGCGACGCGTGAAAAGATTAACGGCAAGAACGAGGGAATGATGTTCCCTGATGTGTCGGAAGTTATCCGCGCCTACGACAACAAGGAAGTCGAATTGACGACCCGCGTGACCGTGCGTATTACCGAGTATCCGAAGAACCTGGAAACCGGTGAGTTCGAGAAGACGATTACCCGCTATGAAACAACCATCGGTCGCGCAATTCTGTCGGAAATCCTGCCTAAGGGTTTGCCATTCAGCGTACTTAACCGTGCCTTGAAGAAGAAAGAAATTTCGAAGCTGATCAATACGTCGTTCCGCAAGTGCGGTCTGCGTGCGACGGTCGTATTTGCAGATCAATTGATGCAGTCGGGCTTCCGCCTGGCAACGCGTGCCGGTATTTCGATTTGCGTCGATGACATGCTGGTGCCGCCACAAAAAGTTACGCTCATCGCGACTGCCGAACAGGAAGTCAAGCAAATCGAACAGCAGTATTCGTCAGGTCTCGTGACGGCTGGCGAGCGCTACAACAAAGTGGTCGATATCTGGGGCAAGGCTGGCGATGACGTCGGCAAAGCCATGATGGATCAGCTCAAAGTCGAGGATGTGATTCGTCGCGACGGCACCAAGTCGACTCAGGAATCGTTCAACGCGATTTACATGATGGCCGACTCCGGTGCGCGCGGATCTGCAGCACAGATTCGTCAATTGGCAGGCATGCGCGGTTTGATGGCCAAGCCGGATGGCTCGATCATTGAGACGCCAATTACTGCGAATTTCCGTGAAGGCCTAAATGTGCTGCAGTACTTTATTTCGACGCACGGAGCTCGTAAAGGTCTTGCCGACACCGCGTTGAAAACGGCAAATTCCGGTTATCTCACTCGCCGTTTGGTTGATGTGACACAGGATCTCGTGGTGATCGAAGATGATTGCGGAACTTCCAACGGTGCTTCGATGAAGGCTATGGTCGAAGGCGGCGAAGTGATCGAAGCTTTGCGTGATCGTATTCTCGGTCGTGTGGCTGCTAACGATATTGTGCACCCTGAGACTCAGGCGACATTGTTTCCTGCAGGTACGTTGCTCGACGAAGATGGTGTCGAAGAAATTGAACGGCTCGGCATCGATGAAGTAAAGGTTCGTACGCCGTTGACTTGTGACACGCGCTATGGGCTTTGCGGTATGTGCTACGGCCGCGATTTGGGGCGTGGCGTACTAGTGAATGCCGGTGAGGCTGTTGGCGTGATCGCCGCGCAGGCAATTGGTGAGCCAGGCACCCAGCTCACCATGCGTACCTTCCACATCGGCGGCGCCGCGTCCCGTGCTGCGGTTGCCTCGTCAGTCGAAGCAAAGTCGAACGGTATTGTTCGCTTTACTGCAACAATGCGTTATGTCACTAATGGCAAGGGCGGACAGATTGTCATTTCTCGTTCAGGTGAGGTGTTGATCACCGACGATCATGGTCGCGAGCGTGAGCGGCACAAGGTGCCTTACGGCGCAACATTGAGCGTGCATGATGGTCTAGTGATCAAGGCGGGTATTCCGCTGGCAACATGGGATCCGCTGACCCGTCCGATCATCACGGAATACGCCGGTACCGTTCGCTTCGAGAACGTCGAAGAAGGTTCAACCGTTGCCCGTCAAGTAGACGAGGTAACGGGTTTGTCGACTATGGTTGTTATCGACGCGAAGCGCCGTGGATCGGTCAGCAAGACCGTTCGCCCCCAGGTGAAGCTCCTTAACGAGCAAGGCGAAGAAGTCAAGATCGCTGGCACCGAACACGCAGTGACGATTGGATTTCAGGTCGGGGCGCTGATCACAGTTAAAGATGGTCAACATGTGACCGTCGGCGAGGTGCTGGCCCGTATTCCGACTGAATCGCAGAAAACCCGTGACATTACCGGTGGTCTGCCGCGTGTGGCCGAATTGTTTGAAGCGCGTTCACCGAAAGATGCCGGTATGCTCGCCGAAGTGACGGGTACTGTCGCTTTTGGTAAGGAAACCAAGGGTAAGCAGCGTCTTGAGATCACTGATATGGACGGTAACAAGCATGAGTTCTTGATCACCAAGGACAAGCAGGTGCTGGTTCATGATGGTCAGGTTGTCAACAAGGGCGAAATGATCGTTGATGGTCCCGCTGACCCGCAAGATATTTTGCGCTTGTTGGGAATTGAAGCTCTTGCGCGATATATTGTTGATGAAGTGCAGGATGTCTATCGCTTGCAAGGCGTGAAAATCAACGACAAGCACATTGAAGTGATCGTGCGCCAGATGTTGCGGCGCGTTCAAATTGTCGATGCTGGCGATGCGAACTACATTACTGGGGAGCAGGTCGAGCGTTCTGAGTTGCTTGATGAAAATGATCGTGTCAATGCGGCAGGTAAGATTCCAGCAACGTATGAAAACGTGTTGCTGGGGATTACGAAGGCATCGTTGTCAACTGATTCGTTCATTTCAGCAGCGTCTTTCCAGGAAACTACTCGGGTACTGACTGAGGCGGCAATTATGGGTAAGCGCGACGGTCTGCGTGGCCTAAAAGAAAATGTGATTGTCGGTCGTCTGATTCCAGCTGGTAATGGCCTTGCGTTCCATCGTGCTCGTAAGGAAAAGGAGGCATGGGAAGCGGAAGAACGGACCGCGTTACTGCAAGCGGAAAAGGTTGCACGCAACGCCGAGTTTGAAGCGCAGATGGCCGACATTAGCGGCCCTGTTGATGGCGACGCGTAATATCGCCAGGTAATTTAAGCGGCACGAGTGAACTAAGACTTGTGCCGTTTTTGTTTGCAAGATCAGTTTTCGTAGGGAGGAGTAGGCATTGTGATCGCAGAGAATCGGTTGACGCTCGCCTGTCCTACGTTTATACTCGCGAGTTCTCGATTTTATCCTGAAGTCAAATTTGACTATGCAGACAGGCTTGGCCTGGTATCAAAAAGGTCGTGTTGATTAAGTAGCGCGCACCGCAGTTTTTAAGTCCCCGGACAACCGTTTTCGGGATCTATTAATAGAAGTAATTTTAGTTGGGTTAAGAGCAATGCCAACCATCAATCAATTGATTCGCCAGCCGCGTGTTTCTGCACGCGTCAAGAGCAAATCGCCGGCGCTTGAAAATAGCCCGCAAAAACGTGGCGTATGTACGCGCGTTTATACAACCACCCCAAAAAAGCCAAACTCGGCTTTGCGTAAAGTCGCTAAAGTCCGCCTTACCAATGGTTTTGAAGTCATTTCATACATTGGCGGCGAGGGGCATAACCTGCAAGAGCACAGCGTCGTATTGCTTCGCGGTGGTCGTGTAAAGGATTTGCCGGGTGTTCGTTACCACATGGTTCGTGGCGCTTTGGATACTCAAGGCGTCAAGGACCGTAAGCAATCGCGCTCGAAGTACGGTACTAAGCGTGCTAAAGCAGGTAAGAAGTAATACTGGTTGGTTTCGCTGTATCTGAGCGAAGCAGGTGTCGGTCCCTACTGGGCCGAGTAAGTGGATAGTCAAAATGGCTGTTCTAGGACGGGTAATCCAATGGGATGCGCGTTCAACTGAAGATTGAAGGGAATAGAAATGCCACGTCGTCGTGAAGTCCCCAAGCGGGACATTTTGCCGGATCCAAAATTTGGTAATGTTGATGTTGCTAAGTTTGTTAATGTGCTGATGTTGTCAGGTAAGAAGTCTGTTGCTGAAAACATTATCTATGGTGCCTTTGAGCACATAAATGCGAAGTCGGGAAAAGATCCGTTGGAAGTGTTTGCTGCAGCAATTGGTAATTGCAAGCCTCTGGTTGAAGTAAAGTCCCGTCGCGTTGGTGGTGCTAACTACCAAGTGCCAGTAGAAGTTCGTCCTGTCCGTCGTATGGCATTGTCGATGCGTTGGTTGCGCGAAGCCGCAAACAAGCGCAGCGAGAAGTCAATGCCGCAGCGTCTGGGTGGTGAGTTGCTGGAAGCCGCAGAAGGTCGTGGCGGTGCAATGAAAAAACGCGATGAAGTGCATCGCATGGCAGAGGCGAACAAGGCGTTCTCGCACTTCCGCTTCTAATATAACGACTAATACAGCTGCCAAGTGCACCTTGTGCTAGTCGCAAAAGTAATTTGTTCGAGGCCGGGCACATTGAATAAATGGCGCTCGGTTTTGCACATTAAAAAGATTTAGGATTAACTATGGCCCGCAAGACCCCCATTGAGCGCTATCGGAATATCGGTATTTCTGCTCACATTGACGCCGGTAAAACTACTACGACCGAGCGCGTACTGTTCTACACAGGTGTAAATCACAAAATTGGTGAAGTGCATGATGGCGCGGCCACCATGGACTGGATGGAGCAAGAGCAAGAGCGCGGTATCACGATTACCTCCGCGGCAACGACTTGTTTCTGGAAGGGAATGGCGAATAATTTCCCTGAACACCACATTAATATCATTGATACCCCTGGCCACGTTGACTTCACGATTGAGGTCGAGCGTTCAATGCGTGTTCTTGATGGTGCATGTATGGTCTATTGCGCAGTTGGTGGTGTGCAGCCGCAATCCGAAACCGTATGGCGTCAGGCAAACAAATACGGCGTTCCGCGCCTGGCATTTGTTAATAAGATGGATCGTACTGGTGCGAATTTCTTCAAGGTCTATGACCAGATGCGTGCTCGGTTGAAGGCAAATCCTATTCCTTTGCAGATTCCTATTGGTGCTGAAGAGAACTTCCTTGGTGTTGTCGATCTGGTCAAGATGAAAGCCATCTACTGGGATGATGCGTCGCAAGGGATGAAATTCGATTACCGAGAGATCCCAGAGGAATTGCTTGAGCAAGCCAAAGAGTGGCGCGAAAAGATGGTCGAAGCTGCTGCCGAAGCTACAGAAGAGTTGATGAACAAGTATCTCGACGAAGGGGATCTGTCAGAAGCTGAAATCAAAGCAGCGCTGCGTCAACGTACCATTGCCGCTGAAATCGTTCCGATGATGTGTGGTACCGCATTTAAGAACAAAGGTGTCCAGGCAATGCTTGATGGTGTTATCGAGTATTTGCCTTCCCCAGCGGACATTCCGCCGGTTAAGGGGCTCGATGAAGACGATCAGCCTACCGAGCGCAAAGCAGAAGACTCCGAGAAATTCTCGGCGTTGGCATTCAAGATCATGACAGATCCGTTTGTTGGCCAGCTCATTTTCTTCCGCGTGTACTCCGGTTCGGTCAAGTCGGGCGATACCGTGTTCAATCCGGTGAAGAATAAGAAAGAACGTCTCGGTCGTATTCTGCAGATGCATGCAAATCAGCGCGAAGAGATCAAGGAAGTACATGCCGGTGATATCGCAGCAGCGGTCGGATTGAAAGATGCGACGACTGGTGAAACATTGTGTGATCCGTCTGCAATTATTACGCTTGAGCGTATGGTGTTCCCAGAGCCAGTGATTTCGCAGGCTGTTGAGCCGAAAACCAAGGTCGATCAGGAGAAAATGGGCTTGGCGCTTAATCGTCTTGCTCAGGAAGATCCGTCGTTCCGGGTAAAGACAGATGAAGAGTCCGGCCAGACCATTATTGGCGGTATGGGCGAATTGCATCTGGAAATTATCGTTGACCGTATGCGTCGGGAATTTGGCGTTGAAGCAACAGTTGGTAAGCCGCAAGTTGCTTATCGCGAAACGATTCGTAAAGTTTGCGAAGAGATCGAAGGCAAGTTTGTCAAGCAGTCAGGTGGCCGTGGCCAGTATGGACACGTGGTCCTGAAAATTGAGCCGCAACTGCCTGGTGTGGGTTTTGAATTCGTTGATGCAATCAAGGGTGGTACCGTTCCCCGTGAATACATTCCTGCTGTTGAAAAAGGTGTTCGTGAAACACTGACAGCCGGCGTAATGGCAGGTTATCCGGTAGTCGACGTCAAAGTGACGCTGTTCTTCGGCTCCTACCATGATGTTGATTCGAATGAAAACGCATTCCGTATGGCTGCGTCGATGGCTTTCAAAGACG
>AEPR01000084.1 GCA_000195205.2 Oxalobacteraceae bacterium IMCC9480
ATAACCGAAGGGCATTGCACCGAATGCACTTACGTCTCAACCGTCAGCGCGTCTTCCGGCACCGCCTGCGACGCCGACAGCACCAGTCCCATCGCCATCAGCACGATGGCCGCACCGGCCAGCGTCGCCATGCCAACCGGTTCACCGAGAAACAGGTACCCCCACAGCATGCTGAACAGCGGAATCAAAAACGCCACCGACATCGCCCGGGTCGGTCCGATGCGCACGATCAGCGGAATGAACAGCGCCTGCGCCACGCCCGACGACAGCAGCGCCAGGCTGGTCACACTGAGGATGGTGCGGGTCGATGGCCAGACCGGCGGCAGCACGAACGGCAGCAAGGGCAGCATCACCAGCGCACCCAGCACCATCGAACCGGTGGCCATGCCGATCGGATGGATGTGATGACCATCGGCGCTGTGTCCGGTCTTGCGCACGATGATGCTGGACACCGCATAACAGGCCGCCGCGAACAGGCAGGCCGCCGCTGCCAGCAGCACCCGGGCATCGAGCACCAGCGCGCCGGCTCCGACCAGCACCGCGACGCCGGCAATGCCCAACGCCAGTCCGGCCAGCTTTTGCACCGAAAGGCGCTCGGACAGCCAGAGCACCGAAAACAGCGCACCGAATAGCGGGCTGGTCGAATTGAGTACCGCCGAGTAGGCCGCCGGCAAATACTGCGACGCATACGAAAAACACGAGAACGGAATCACCGCCGCGAACACCGCCACCAGAAAATACGGCCGCAGATTGCGCCGCCATTGCATCGGCACGCGGATCAGTCGCGCATACG
This sequence comes from Oxalobacteraceae bacterium IMCC9480, assembly GCA_000195205.2. GTDB lineage: Bacteria > Pseudomonadota > Gammaproteobacteria > Burkholderiales > Burkholderiaceae_D > Actimicrobium. The sequence continues at coordinate 794 of AEPR01000084.1, forward strand.
CCAGCATCGCCACGCCGGCCAGCGAGACCCGCAGCAACGCGGTCATCAGCGGGCCGATTTCGGGCACGGCGATGCGCAGGAAAATGAACGAGCAACCCCACAGCGCCGCCAGGAAAACCAGCTTGAAGACATCGGTCGGCGTCATCATGCGAGCGCCCTTTGCCGCGACGCCAGCAGCGCCGCGACCAGCAGCGCCAGCGCCGAAAACACCAGTCCGCGTTGCAGACCGCCGGGGCCGTCAGCGATCCAGCCGACCACGCCGGGCCCGACGATCTGGCCGAAAGCGAACACGCTCGTGAAGGCGCCGATGCCGCCCGACCAGGCCGCCATTGGCGCGTTATGCCGCACCAGCGCGGTCGATGACGCCACCACCGACAGGAACACGCCGCCGAACAGCAGGCCCGAACCGAACACCAGCAACGGTTGCGCGGTCAGTGCCGGCAGCAGCGTGGCCAGTGCCAGCAAGCCACTGAGCAGCGCCATCGCCCGGCCGCCGCGGCTGCGGTCGAGCAGGCCGGCCCAGATACGCGACGACGCCATCACCGCCAGTCCCAGGCCGGTATAGAACAGCGTAATCAGCCCAGCCGACATGCCCTGCTCGCGCAGCAGCGCGACGACGAAGGTCATGTAGCCGATGTAGCCGACCCCGTACATGAAATAGCCGGCCAGGCCGTAACGGAATGGACGCCAGTCGAAGCGGTCATGCACGCTGGCCGGCGGTGCCTTGCCATCGATGCTGCGTACCGGCAGCGCCATCACGGCGGTCGCCAGCAAACACATCGCGCCCAGAGTCAGCCAGGCCCATTGCCAGGCGTGTGCGCTGCCCTGCGCCAGCGACGCGGTGGCCGGCACCAGCAAGGCCGACAGCACGATGCCAAAGCCGGTGCCGCCGTAATAGATGCCGATCAGCAGACCCGCGCGTTGCGGATGCAGCGATCCCAGTCGCGCCGCCAGCACGCCGCCGGTCACGAAGACCAGTGCGCTGGCAATCCCGGCCAGCAAACGCTGCACCAGCAGGAAGGTGGCATCGGTCACCAGTCCCGATCCGAGCAGGAACAGCACGGTCAGCAAGGCACCGGCCAGCAGCACGGTCTGGGCGCCAAAGCGTCGCATCAGCGCCGGCGTGGCCAGCGCACCGATCAGGTAGCCGAGGGCATTGGCGGTGTTCATCGCGCCGGCCAGCAGGTAGGACCAATCGAGGTCGGCGCGCATCGGCGGCAGCAGCAGCGCATACGAAAAGCGCGACATGCCCAGCGAGACAGCAGCACCGAGCGACAGGGCAAAGGCAATCGCCAGCGGATGGGTGTGAGCGCGGTCGTTAGGCATCGTAGAAAAAAGGGGACGACAGGGAAGAGGCCGAGTGTAAGGGTTTTCCGATGCGACGTTGCCATTCGGGGCGCGGCAGAGAAATGAATAATATTTTCGACGCACTGCATCCGGTCCGGAAAGCCCGGCGTAGTGAAGGGTAAGACGCCGCACTGTGCGCCTTTCAAACCTTAACCCCTCTTGGAGAATTTCATGACCCGTCCACTGATCGCCATTGCCGCCGTTTCCCTTGTTACCCTGTTGTCCGCCTGTTCGACGATGGGCCCGATGTCGATGGCCACGCCGGATGCGCCGGCTGCAGTGACTGCTCCGGCCGGCAACAAGGTCGCGATGATGGCCGTCGGTGCCGGTGACCTGAACTACGAATGCCGCGCCAAGGCTGACATGCCCGGCGCGTTTGCCTGGGTCTTCACCGGTCCTGACGCGCTGCTGCTCGACAAGAACAAGGCCACCGTCGGCAAATACTACGGTGGCCCGACCTGGGAATCGAAAGATGGCAGCAAGGTCAGCGGTAAGCAGCTCGCCGTCTCACCGGGCGTCGCCGGCGCGATCCCGCTGCAACTGGTGCAGGCCAGCCCGGCCATGGGTAGCGGTGCCATGACCGGCGTGACGTATATCCAGCGTCTAAATACCGTTGGCGGCGTGGCACCGGCCGATGTCTGCAGCCAGGCTGCCGCGGGTAGCAAAAAGCTGGTCAAGTACCAGGCGGATTACTACTTCTACAAAGCCCTCTGATGGTGACCGGCACAGGATATTTGCGTAATTGAAAGTAGCGATCATCACCGCTATTGTCGGGGTCTTTTCCCCTTTCGCGGATCTCCCTGTGCAGACGACTATTGCGGCGACGATGGACGGTATCGCGGCTTCCGGAAGAGGTGCGCGATGCTGACCGCAGACGCCGGTTTTGACTACGAGGCGCAGCTATTTGCCTGCGCTGCTGGTGACGAAAGTGCGCTGCGCCGCTTGTATGACCGCGAAGCGCGCTGGCTGCTCGGCGTGGCGCTGCGCATCGTGGTGCGGCGCGAACTGGCCGATGAAGTGGTGCACGACGCCTTCCTGCGCATCTGGCAGAAGTCGGGCACGTATAGCCCGGCGCTCGGCTCGGCACGCGGCTGGATCTATAGCGTGGTGCGCCATCGTGCGCTCGACGTGGTGCGTCAGTTGCGCCGCGATCCGGCGCTGCCGGGGGCTGACGACGCGGTACTCGACGACGTCCCTGACGAAGCCGACGATCCGCTGCAAAGCCTCAGTCGCGGGCGCGACAACAGTGCATTGCACCTGTGCCTGCAACAACTCGACGACGACAAGCGGGCCTGCATTCTGCTGGCCTATGTCGACGGCTTTTCGCAAACCCAGATCGCCAGTGCGCTGGCACGGCCGCTGGGTACCATCAAGGCATGGACCCGGCGCGGCTTACTGGCTTTAAAGGATTGCCTCTCATGAATTTTCAGGACCCCGAACAAGTGGACTTGCTGGCCGGCGAATATGTGCTGGGCGTGCTGCCGCTGGCGCAGCAGGCCGCGTTCGAGCAGGAATTGCTGCACAACCGCGCGCTGGTGGTGGCGGTTGGCTACTGGCGCGATCGCCTGCTGGAAATGGCGCCGCCACCGGTGCCGGTCGAGCCGGTTGCCAGCCTCTGGCAACGCATCGAACGCAGCTTGCCGGGCCGGGCCGGAGCGCCCGGCCGCGGCTGGTGGAACAGCCTGTCGTTCTGGCGCTTTAGCGGTGCGCTCGGCGTGCTTGCCTCGGCTGTGCTGGTCATGAAACTGTTCTCGGCGGTGCCGCAGGAAGCCGGCGCGCCGCAATTTCTGGCGGTGCTGCAGGCCCCGGCGACCGGCACCAACTGGCTGGTCGAAGTCGACGACCGCGTCGTGCGTTTGCGACCGCTGTCACCGACCGCGGTCGCCGCCGGCAAGTCCGTGCAATTCTGGACCAAGCCGGTCGGCGCGGCCGGCCCGACCTCGCTCGGGCTGGTACGTACCGACCGGCCCACCGAGATCGCGCTGGGCAAGTTGCCGGGCATGAGTCCGAACCAGTTATTCGAAGTGACGCTGGAGCCGCAAGGCGGATCGCCGTTGCCGCGACCGAGCGGACCCATCCTTGCCGTGGGACGCGCCGTCCGGCTTTAAGAAGCATGTCAGGGGGAGTGTTCTTGTCCGTGCCGCACCGAACCGCTACACTCTGGCGCTGCGGTCCGGCCACGGATCAGCAACACAATAAAACCGGAGACTCCACCCCATGCGCTTCCCCTTCCCCCTTGGCAGATTGCTTGTTCCTTCCCTGATGGCGCTAGCCTGTAGCGGCAACGCGCTCGCCCAGATCAAGATCGGCGTGACCGTCTCGGCCACCGGCCCGGCCGCCTCGCTCGGCATCCCTGAAAAAAACACCTTCGCGCTGCTGCCCAAAACCATCGCCGGCAAGACCGTCGAGTACATCGTCCTCGATGATGCGACCGACACCACCACCGCCGTCAAGAACACCCGCAAGCTGCTCACCGAAGACAAGGTCGACTTGATTATCGGTTCGACCACCACGCCCAATTCGCTGGCGATGATCGAACTGGTGGCCGATGCCGGCACGCCGATGATCTCGATGGCGGCCTCGGCCTCGATCGTCGAACCGGTCGAAGGCAAGCGCACCTGGGTCTTCAAGACCCCGCAAAACGATTCGCACATGTCGACCGCGATCACCGCGCGGATGGCTGAGGCCGGCATCAAGACAGTCGCCTTCATCGGCTTCAATGACGCCTACGGCGAAGGCTGGTACCGCGAATTCAGCAAGCTGGCCGAACTGCGCCACATCAAAGTCACGGCCAACGAACGCTTCGCCCGCGCCGATACCTCGGTGACCGGCCAGATCCTCAAAATTCTCTCGACCAATCCCGATGCCGTGCTGATCGCCGGTGCCGGCACGCCGGCGGCGCTGCCACAAAAAACCCTGAAGGAACGCGGCTACAAGGGCGCGATCTACCAGACCCACGGCGTGGCCAACAATGACTTCCTGCGCGTCTGCGGCAAGGATTGCGAAGGCACCTTGCTGCCTTCGGGGCCGCTGCTGGTGGCCGAGCAATTGCCCGTCTCGAATCCGGTGCGCGCCTCGGCGCTGACCTACAAGGCAGCTTACGAAAAGGCCTATGGCGCGGGTACCGTCTCGACCTTTGGCGGGCATGCGTGGGATGCCGGTTTGCTGATGGCAGCGGCGGTGCCGGAAGCGCTTAAACAGGGGCAGCCGGGTACCAAAGAATTCCGCAAGGGCTTGCGCGATGCGATTGAAAACACCCGCAACCTCCCTGGCGCGCATGGGATTTTTAATATGAGTCCGATTGATCATCTGGGTTTTGATCAGCGTGCGCGGGTGATGGTGAAGATTGTGGATGGGAAGTGGAAGCTGGCGGAGTAGGGCGCGCGCCCCTGCCGCATCGCGATTGCCGCCGCTGGTTTTGGTAGGGTGGGCACGGGGGTATCGTGCCCA
>AEPR01000083.1 GCA_000195205.2 Oxalobacteraceae bacterium IMCC9480
CAATGCCCTTCGGTTATTGCACCCTACCTGTCTACTACCGTCATCATGATCTTTGCGGCAGCGATTAATGAGAGTAATCATCACAAAAATCACTTCCGTAACTGTCTGAGTACGTCTGGCTGAATAGACGAAGACGGCTCACTCCACCATATTTGCCAGGCATGGGTGTTCTCTTTTAATTGTGCAGGCGTCAGTTGAGCTAATGAGAGAAGGGATATGGCCGCCAACAAAATTGCTACCAAAGAAAACCAAAAGGTACGCCGTTTGTCTTGCTTTTCTTCCTTCTTTTTCTGTAAAGACTCTTTTTTTTGAGTTCTGTCGCGCAGCAGCCGTTGCTCCTGCTCATAGTCTTTTTCCCGGTTGATACGCTCGCGTTCACGTTTTTCGCGTAACAACGCCGCCACGTCAGAGAGCTGCTGGGTTAACTCTTGATTCAACAATGCCAGCCGGTAGTGCCCGGATAAAATTTCCCACACGGCGGACAATTCATGTCGGGTTAATAGTACCGGCAGGCTAAAGTAATAGGCAGCATTGAATGTCAATATATTTTCGTATAGTTCAATTGCTTTTTCAGTTGATTTATCTTTTACGTAACTTGTCATTAACGTCATGCATTCGTGCAACACTCCCGTATAGGCGATGGCTAGCGATTGACATAAAACAATGCGCTTGAATTGGCTTGAGTTATCCGAAAAATAGGCGAGACCACTGCGATCGGTTATCAACAGGCGATTCGACGTAATTTCCCGGCCCTGATCGAGCGACAGCGTATTGGAATCACGAAGAAATTTTGAAGCATCCGCTCTCAATCCACTATTATTTGCTGAAACACCTTTATTATTCAACCAGCACGCAACTCCAAGAGTTTTCTCCGTTGTCACGCCGACATAACTAAAATCAACGAATAACTCTTGCTTGAAAAATGATTTATCAAAAAATATAAGATGCCATTTATCCTCTTTTTTGGATGAATAAAAAAAAGATGAATCGATGACAGGGTCAGTAAAAAATGCGATGTTCTTATCATTTATTTTGAGTGTTTCCGATGAATCAAAATCCTTATCTTTTTTAAAAATCTGGGCTTTCATAAATTTCCAATCTTTGATTTTTATAAAGATAATCAGAATCCTGCCATCGCCGCAAAAATAAGAATGACTCGATTACTAAGTAGCTCCATATAAATACGTAAAAGCGGTGACTTTATAGAACCTTCATTTGCATGAGCTGTTGAGAAAATTGCTGGAACAACGCAATATCAGAACGCTTCTTCCTGAATCTCAACATGGAGCGGGTGTGGTAACGCACTAATGCCAACCAGACGGAAGCAGAAAATAACGTCACCGATTACATCGTCGGCTTCTACAACTGTACCGGATGGCATTCTGTATCCGGCAAGCTGTCGTCCTCGGTCTTCGAGCGGAACATGACAGTAAAAAAACCTATCGCTGTGACTTAATTTACTTGTCCACGACAGGCTTCATATTTCCCTGCCTGACTCCGATTTTTGGCAGCTGTCTGAATGTTGAGGTGTACCCACATCTTCCGAAAAGCGCCTGTCATTCATTTTTTCGCATGATCAAGTACATGCTGGAAATTTCATGGAGCGCATGAAATCCTCGCCACAGCACAGTGGCACCGGGTGGCCGATCATGCTTACTGTTGAGATAGCCACCGATTGGCAATCCCTCCAGCGACACCGCCAGCGTACTGTGCAGCATGAAGCCACGCGTGAATTTACTACCGCAGTAGTCCAGTCCCTCGGTCGCCGGAAGGTGGGTCAAATTGAATTCAGTCGTGTCTTGTACCGCCAGTACGACCGGCAACGTTTCCATACGTTGCAGAGTCTGGACAAGGTGACCCGCGAGCATGCCATCGGTATCTACGGCCGGGTTATCGAAGAACCGGCAGGCGGCCTTGAGATCGGCTGGCGACAGCGCGTGCGGAAACGAACAGTGCGGACGACTTGCCGTCTGCGCGGCCAGCCCGACCAGACGCTTGGTCAAGCGCGCATCGCCTAGCGCAGCGCCTCCAAATTCTTCCTGTGCCCAATCCGATCCGTAGCCGGTTGCCATCGTTAATCATCACTATGAATAATGGCGAAAAATTAACATTGCTCAGCGATGTTCACAACGTTTTTTATTGGCATTGCTTAGCGCCATCGCAGAGATATGGGTAATCCTCAGGTTTTAATGCGGGGTACTTTAAAAGCCACGTCAATGTCAACTTCAACAAAGAAAAGCCAGACAATCAACGTGACAGCTTGCCCAAATTATCCCGCAGTCGCTGCTGCATTTTCTCCCGCAGTCCCGCATCCAGCAAACCGGCAACCTGCTCGTATCCCTCGCGCAGTCGCACCAGCAACTGGTCCAGGTAAGCCTCGGCCTCGCCGATATTGCCGAAGCCGAATCGCACTGCATCGCGCACAATACAATCGCGTGCAATTTCATGACGTCCTTGCGATAGCTGCATCGTCAACCGTCCTGGTGTGTCGTCAGGGTTGGGCACGACGTCGAAGGCCGGTGCGAGTCGCCAGCGTTTTTCTGTCGGGTCATAACGCGCAGCGTGGTTGCGCGGGTGATCGTCGTCATTGCCGACGACGGCATTGAAGACCATCCTTGCAAATAGCGCGATGCCATCTTCGCGCGGTGCGCCTATTCGTTTCAATTCCTCTGCCAGTCGCGGATAACTCCAGCTGCTAGCGTCGCTTGCGCCGCCCGGATAGGTGGTGCCAAGTAGCGATGCGCCGCTGATGGCCATGCAGCGTTGCGCGCCATCGCGATCAAAGCGCCGCACGCGCACGACGCTGATGCCGGCACCTGCCCGATGATGCACGGTGTCGGCAAAGTCGAGTCCGCTAACTCGGCCCCATTGTTGTGTGGCGTGCTCGAGCAAGGGGATATCGACGGTGTCGGTCGCGATGAGTGGCTTGACCAGCCATGAGGCGGCACCATCACGCACCGTCGCCTTGGGGCGCGCCCCGCCCAGGCTGGCGTGCGTCATGAGCCGCTTGCGCAGGCTGGCGTCGACCGGGCCGCGGCGTTCGGACATCGCCAGTAATTCTTGGATCAAGGTATCGAGTTGCGCCAGTCGGGGTGTTGCAAGATGGGCCGCCGGCGGCTTTTTTGCGCTACCTACAGCGAGTGCTCCCCAGCGGTCGGCATTGCCGGCTAGCGCCAGATAACGCAGGTCGTGTGCAGTGGTTGGCAGGCCATGTTCGCGCTGAATCAGCAGGCGTCCCCATGCGTCCGGGCATGCATCGCGCAGAACATCATGCAAGCCGTGGTAACGCGGCGCAATGAAATCCCGATCAGGAACGAAGGGCAGGTTGACCGGATCAATCGACCAGCTCAGGCCGGCTTGCACGTAACTGGGGGCATACCGGAACAGACCGTTGCCGGAGGCCGTATCCAGCACATAGCGTCCGACCGTCACCCAGTCACCCGTATCCGGACGTTGCAGATAAATAAACAGCGGCTTAGAAATCGTCGTCATGGCTGTCTGCCTTCGTTCTGCCCACACGGCTGCCGGTAGCCATTTGCCATAAGGCGGTATCGAGTGGTGGTGCAACTTGCTCGAGGACGCCCAGTACCATCAGCGCTGTCAGGAAGATGCCACTGCCGGCGCCAGGATCGCCGTTTTCCAGTCGACGCAATGTCGCTGGCGAAATCGCGATGCGCTGGCACAGATCAGCCGCCCTGATTTTTTGGGTCAGGCGCTGATGCCGGATGCACAAGCCCCAGCTGCGCAGCCGTTCTTCGATCAGCGTGGGTGTCGCAGCAGCGGGTAGATGCTTTTTTGGCATGGTGATTGATCGCTTATAGATGGCGTATTGTTGCGGTTAATACGCTATCTATGATCATAATGATGAAATCGATGTCCCGCCAGTGCGTTCTCGCGCCACCTGAAAACATTTCATCCGACCCCGCAAGCATTTGAAACGCAGCCTTCTCCGCGATCCGTTAAGATGCAAGCCTGCCATCCCACTGGAACCGATCATGAATGCCGTTGCCGATCTCCCCTACACCGTTACCCGCCAGCGCGATGTCGTCGACGCCCTGCGTCGTTTGTTACCCGAGCGCTGCGTGCTGTTCAATGATGAAGATGTCCGTCCCTACGAATGCGATGGCCTGGCCGCATACCGGCAAATGCCGATGGTGGTGGCGTTGCCGGATACGGAAGCGCAACTGGTGCAGATCCTGCAATTGTGTCGCGACATGAAGTTGCCTATCGTGCCGCGCGGTGCCGGTACCGGCCTGTCCGGCGGGGCCACGCCGATTGCCGACGGGCTGGTGCTGTCGACGGCCAAGCTCAATCGCATCATCAAGGTTGATCCGGTATCGCGCACCGCAGTGGTCCAGCCGGGTGTGCGCAACCTGGCCATTTCGGATGCCGCTGCTCCCCATAATTTGTACTACGCACCTGACCCGTCGTCGCAGATCGCCTGCTCCATCGGCGGCAACGTGGCTGAAAATTCCGGTGGCGTGCATTGCCTTAAATATGGTTTGACCGTGCATAACGTGATGCGCGTGCGCATCGTTACCATCGATGGCGATATCGTCGAGCTCGGCAATGGCGCGCTCGATGCACCGGGCCTCGATCTGCTGGCGGTGTTCATCGGTTCCGAAGGCATGCTAGGCATCGTCACCGAAGTGACCGTGCGGCTGATCCCGAAACCGCAACAAGCCTGCGTGATCATGGCGTCGTTCGATGATGTCGTCAAAGGCGGCAATGCAGTCGCCGATGTGATCGGTGCCGGCATCATTCCCGCCGGTCTGGAAATGATGGACCGCACCAGTTCGCGCATGGTCGAGCCCTTCGTCAAGGCCGGCTACGATATCGATGCCGCCGCAATCCTGTTGTGCGAATCCGATGGCACGCCCGAAGAAGTGCAAGAAGAAATCGCCCGCATGACGGCGATCCTGACGGCCAGCGGTGCCACCAAAATTTCAGTGTCGGGTTCGGACGAAGAGCGCATGCGCTTCTGGTCCGGCCGCAAGAATGCGTTCCCTGCCGCTGGCCGCATCTCGCCCGATTACTACTGCATGGACGGCACCATCCCGCGCAAGCGCCTGGCCGAAGTGCTGTTGCGCATCGAGGCAATGGAAGTCAAATACGGCCTGCGCTGCGCCAACGTATTCCATGCCGGTGACGGCAACCTGCATCCGCTGATTCTGTTCGATGCCAACAAGCCGGGCGAATTCCATCAGGCCGAAGCCTTCGGTGCAGAGATCCTCGAACTGTGTGTCGAAGTCGGCGGCACCATCACCGGCGAACACGGTGTCGGCATCGAGAAGATCGATTCGATGTGCGTGCAGTATTCGCCGCAGGAGCGCGAAGCGTTCTTCGCGGTCAAGCGCGCCTTCGATACCGCCTTCCTGCTCAACCCGGACAAGGCCATTCCGTCGCTGCATCGCTGCGCCGAATACGGAAAAATGCACGTGCAGCGCGGCCAGCTGAAGTTTCCGGATTTGCCCCGTTTTTGAAAGACATGATGAATCAGGTACTAGATCAATTCCGCCAGCGCGTGCTTGACGCCAGCGCCCAGGGCACACCATTGCAACTGCGCGGCGGCGGCACCAAAGACTGGTATGGCCAGGCACCGCACGGCAGCGTCCTCGACACCCGCGCCTACACCGGGATCATCGATTACGATCCGACCGAACTGGTCATCACGGCGCGCTGCGGCACGCCCTTGGCCGAGATCGAAGCGGCGCTCGACCAGAAGAACCAGATGCTGGCTTTCGAGCCGCCGTATTACGGCGATGGCGCGACCCTCGGTGGCGTGGTCGCCAGCGGCCTGTCCGGTCCGCGTCGTGCGGCCGCCGGCGCGGTGCGCGATTTCATGCTCGGCGCGGTGCTGATGGATGGCCATGGCGAAGTGCTGCATTTTGGCGGACAGGTGATGAAGAACGTCGCCGGTTACGATGTCTCGCGCTTGCTGGCCGGGTCGCTCGGCACGCTCGGCCTGTTGCTCGAACTGTCGGTCAAGGTCTTGCCGAAGCCGTATGCCGAAACCACTCGCCAATTGGCGATGACGCATGCGCAAGCGATCGAGCAGCTCAATGCCTGGGGTGGTCAGCCGCTGCCGATTTCGGCCAGTGCCTGGTGCGATGGCCAGCTGATGGTGCGCCTGTCGGGTGCGCGTGCCGCCGTCGCGGCCGCTGAAATCCGCATCGGCGGTGACGTCGTCGACGATGCTGCCAGCCTGTGGCGCGATCTGCGCGAACAGGGCAATACCTTTTTTGCTGATGAACACAACGCGCTGTGGCGCCTGTCGGTGCCATCGGTGACGCCACCGATCGACTTGCCGGGTGCGCAGCTTATCGAATGGGGTGGCGCGCAGCGCTGGCTGCAAACCCGTGCGCCTGCCGCCGATATCCGTGCCGCCGCCAGCAAGGCCGGCGGTCACGCCACGCTGTACGGTGGCGACGACAAGGCCGTCGGCGTATTCCATCCGCTGGCCCCCGCTGTCGCAGCGATTCATCGCCGCCTGAAAACCTCGTTCGACCCTGCCGGTATTTTCAATCCGGGCCGTCTGTATCCGGAGCTCTGATTCATGCAAACCAATCTCGCCGATTTCATCAAGAACACCCCCGACGGCATCGAAGCCGATGCCATCCTGCGCGCCTGCGTGCACTGCGGTTTCTGTACTGCGACTTGCCCGACCTATCAATTGCTGGGTGACGAACTCGATGGTCCGCGCGGCCGCATCTACCTGATCAAGCAAGTCCTCGAAGGCGTCACACCGACCACCAAGACCCAGCTGCATCTGGACCGCTGCCTGAGCTGCCGCAGTTGCGAAACTACCTGCCCGTCAGGCGTGCAATACGGTCGCCTGCTCGAAATCGGTCGCAAGGCGGTCGATGCGCAAGTCCCGCGTCCGCTGGCCCAGCTGCTGGTACGCACCGCGCTCAAGGAAGCGCTGCCGCGCAAGTGGCTGTTCACGCCGGCCATGAAAACCGGCCAGCTGCTGCGTCCGTTCCTGCCGAAGTCGCTGCGCAACAAGGTGCCGGCGGCGCGTCCGCGCGGTCTGATGCCGATGCGCGAACATGCGCGCAAGATGCTGCTGCTCGACGGTTGCGTGCAGCCGTCGATGGCACCCAACATCAATGCCGCCACCGCCCGCGTGCTCGATGCACTCGGCGTGCAGCTGGTGGTCGCACCTAAGGCGGGCTGCTGTGGCGCGATCCGCTTTCATCTGAATGATCAGGATGGCGGGCTCAATGACATGCGCGCCAATATCGATGCGTGGTGGCCGCTGGTCGAAGCCGGTGCCGAAGCGATCGTGATGACCGCCTCCGGCTGCGGCAGCATGGTCAAGGATTATGGTCATCTGCTGCGGCACGACATGATGTATGCCGAGAAGGCTGCACGCATCTCGGCGCTGACACGCGACCTCAGTGAAATCATGCCGGCCTTCGAAGCCCAGTTGCAGGAAAAACTGCGCGGAAAAATCACCCATCGCGTGGCCTACCATCCGCCGTGCACGCTGCAGCACGGGCAGCAGATTCGCGGCAAGGTCGAGAGTGTGTTGCGGGCGATTGGTGTCGATGTGCAGTTGTGCGGCGACAGTCATATCTGCTGCGGATCAGCAGGGACGTATTCAGTGACGCAGCCGGAATTGTCTTATCAGCTGCGCGATAACAAGCTGGAAAAATTGCACGCCACTAAACCGCAGACGATTGTGTCGGCCAACATCGGTTGTTTGACGCATTTGCAGTCGGGTACTGAGACGCCAGTGCAGCACTGGATTGAGTTGATTGACGGGGCGTTGACGGCGGCGCATTGAGTTAGTCGAAGGCGCATTGTCGGCAGTGCCTTCGACAAGCTCCCTTCGACAGGCTTCC
>AEPR01000082.1 GCA_000195205.2 Oxalobacteraceae bacterium IMCC9480
GTTGACGACCAGCGTGACCTTGCCGGCATACTGGCAAAGGTTTTGCGGGACTTCGTCCTGCAGGCGCTTGAACTGCTGCTGCAGGACTGCCGGGCAGGCAGCCGGCGCGGCAGGCTGGGATTGCGCCTGTGCTGCCGGCAGCAAGCCGGTCATGACTAGGGCAAACAGCAGCAAGGTGAGGAGGTTTTGGCGCGGCTTCATGATGGCAGACTCGCTGGTATTATTCTGGGCTGGTTAGTCTAACTGATTTTTCGGCCCCTGCCGCTGCGGTCCGGGAAACTCCCGGCGTTGACGTTTTGAAAGGCAATTCCCGATGTTCAGCTCTCTGTTTTTGGTGGTGACGCGATGATGCGCCGGCTGGTCCTGGTGCTGGGCGATCAGCTCTCGCTGGACAATCCGGCGCTGGCGGACTTCGATCCGCAGCGCGATGCGGTGGTGATGATCGAGGCGGCCAGCGAAGGCATGGCGGTCTGGTCGCACAAGGCGCGCATCACGCTGTTCCTGTCGGCGATGCGGCATTTTGCGCTGGCGCTGGGCGAGCGTGGCTGGCCGTTCATTTACCTGAAACTCGATGATCCGCTGCCGGGCGATTTTGCCGCCCGCCTCGGTGCGGTGCTGGCTGAACATCAGCCGCTGGCACTGTACGTGGCCGACCCGGGCGAATGGCGCATGCAGCAAATGCTGGAGCAGGTGTGCGAAATTTCGGCGACGCCATTGCGCGTCATCGACGACACCCACTTCTTGTGCAGCCGCAGCGAATTTGCGACCTGGGCCAAGGGCAAGAAGGAATTGCGCATGGAGTTCTTCTACCGGGTGATGCGCAAGAAGCACCAGGTTTTGATGAGCGGCGAGCAGCCCGAAGGCGGCGAGTGGAATTACGATGCCGAGAACCGCAGTGCCTTTCCGAAGCGCACCGGCCCCGGCGTGATTCCGCCGCCGGCGCGCTTCGTGCCGGATGCGATCACGCAGGAAGTCATCGCGCTGGTCGAGACGGAGTTCACCGATCATCCGGGCAGCACCGACCAGTTCATCTGGCCGGTCGACCGGGCTCAGGCCTTGCAGGCGCTGGACGCATTCATTGCGACGCGGCTGGCGGGATTCGGTACGTATCAAGATGCGATGTGGACCGACACGCCATTCGGCTGGCACGCGCTGCTCTCGAGCAGCCTGAACCTGCACCTGCTGTCGCCGGCCGAGGTCATTGCCGCCGCCGAAGCCGCCTATCGCAGCGGTGCGGTGCCGCTGGCCAGCGCCGAAGGTTTCATTCGCCAGATACTCGGCTGGCGCGAATTCATTCGCGGTGTGTACTGGCTCGACATGCCCGGCATGAAGCAAGCCAATCATTACGATCATCAGCGTGCGCTGCCGGGTTTCTATTGGACCGGCGACACCGGCATGGCCTGCATGAAGGACGCCATTGGCCAGACGCTGAAACACGGCTACGCCCATCACATCCAGCGTCTGATGGTGACCGGCAATTTTGCGCTGCTGGCCGAACTGTCGCCGCAGCAAGTCAGCGACTGGTACCTGGCGGTATATGTCGATGCGGTCGAGTGGGTTGAATTGCCGAACGTGGCGGGCATGGCATTGCATGCGCTGGGCAACCGCTTCACCAGCAAGCCGTATATTTCCAGCGGCGCGTACATCAAGCGTCAGAGCAATTATTGCAGCGGCTGCCGCTATGATCCGGCCGAGCGCCTCGGCGAACGGGCCTGTCCGTTTACGACGCTGTACTGGAATTTCATCGACAAGCACGAGGCAACGCTGGTGGGTAATCCGCGCACAGCGCTGATGGCGAAAAACATCACGCGTCTGTCGGCCGATGAACGTGCCGGTATTCGTTCTCTGGCAGCGAGCATGCTGGAGCGACTCGACACTTTGTAAGATCGCAGCGCCGGTAAGTAAAGGTAGTCCGCAAGGACTTCCGGTAAGAGTGGCGCTACGCTTGCCGCAGAAGCATTTGTTGGTAAAATCAGGCAGTTATCTCATCTCTATTAAGGCACTTATGCTGTATCCAGAATTGTTTAAATCGCTTGAGCAAGTCCGCTGGAACATGGATACCGATGTTCCCTGGGATAAGTTCGATGCGTCCAAGCTGACCGACGAGCAGGCCCAGACGATCCGCATGAATGCGATCACCGAATGGTCGGCATTGCCAGCTACCGAAATGTTCTTGCGTGACAATCGTGGCGACAGCGATTTTTCCGCCTTCATGTCGGTGTGGTTCTTTGAAGAGCAAAAGCATTCGCTGGTCTTGATGGAATATCTGCGACGCTTTCGTCCGGAGTTCGTGCCGACCGAAGCCGAACTGGACAATGTCCGTTTCGAATTCGATCCGGCACCGGCACTCGAAACCCTGATGATGCATTTCTGCGGCGAGATCCGGCTCAACCACTGGTATCGCTGTGCCTCCGACTGGCACACCGAACCCGTCATCAAGCAAATCTACAAGATGATCAGCCAGGATGAAGCGCGCCATGGCGGCGCGTATCTGCGCTACATGAAAAAAGCGTTGGGAGTCTCGGGCGATTCGGCACGTGCTGCATTTGCCAAGATCGGCGTACTGATGGCTTCGGCCCGTCGCACTGAAAAGCCGCTGCATCCGACCAACCTGCACGTGAACCAGTCGCTGTTCCCGAACGATACGGTGCAGTCGCGCCTGCCGGATCCGGACTGGCTCGAGCACTGGCTCGATGGCCAGATCAAGTTCGATGGCGAGTGGGAAAAGAAAGTCGTCGAACGTATCCTGCACAACATGTCGCTGCTGTTCGAGCGCAGCTTTACGACGGTGCAGGAGCTCAATCGCTATCGCAAGGAAGTCGTCAACCGGATGGCGTTGCCTGTTGCTGCTGTTTGACCGGAAACTGAGCAATTCGTGATGTCATCGACCGCCGCAAGATTTTTCTTGCGGCTTTTTTATTCCTGACAGGAGACCTGCCATGTCCGATTTCGAGCACAAGATTTGCCGTCGTACCGAACTCGCTTCGCGCATTGCGCATCTGCCCCAGCCGGTCGTGATGACCAATGGCGTCTTCGATATCCTGCATCGGGGTCATGTCACTTACCTGGCGCAGGCCCGCGCGCTGGGTGCCTCGCTGGTGGTGGCGGTCAATACCGACGCGTCGGTCAAACGGCTGGGCAAGGGCAGCGACCGGCCGCTCAATCATTGTCCTGACCGGATGGCCGTGATTGCCGCGCTCGAATCGGTGAGCCTGGTGGTGGCGTTCGATGAGGATACGGCCCTGGAAGTGGTCAGGGAAGCGCATCCGGGCATCTACGCCAAAGGCGGCGACTACGACATGGAAGAGATCCCGGAAGGCCGGGAAGTGCTGGCCTACGGCGGCAAGGCCATCGCGATCGACTTCAAGCATGATCGCTCGACCACGCAATTGCTGTCCAAGGTCAGGCAGGCACCGGAAGAGCTGTAGCCGGCTTAGTACGCCGCTGTCAGCGCGCCGACGTCGACCTGCGCATCGACGATGCCGGCTTTCTCAAAGGTCAGACTCAGCGGTACTGGCTGACCTGCTATCAGCGGCTGTTTCAGGCCGGTCAGCATCACGTGATAACCATCGCCGGACGCCATCGTCAGCGTGGTGTTTGCGGCGATCGCGATCTCGGGCACTTCGCGCATTTTCATGACATTGCCGGTCATGGACATCGTGTGCAGCTCGGCTGCGGCGGCGACCGGCGTCGCAATACGCAACAACTTGTCGGCACCCGGGCCGCTATTGCGGATCGTCAGATAGACGGCGGCAGCAGGCTGGCCCGGTGCCGATGCGCGTGCGACGGCACGGCTGACCTCGATGGTCGGTCCGGCCGCAAAGGCGCTTGCGGCGATGCTGGTTGCGGCGAAAAAAATCAGGGTAGTCAGGCGCATGGGATTCCTTAATTGAGGGAGTTTGCAGTCATCACGCGCCACCGGCATAGCCGTTCTGGCGCCATGCTTCGTAGACGACGACAGCGACCGTGTTGGACAGGTTCAGGCTGCGATTGTCGGGGCGCATTGGCAGGCGGATGCGCTGGCTGGGTGGAAAAGATTCGCGCAGTGCCGGGTCCAGGCCTTTGGTTTCCGAGCCGAACACGAAGACATCGCCGGGACGGAATTGGCCGGTCGCAAAAGGCGTCGAGCCATGCGTAGTCAGCGCGAACATGCGTTGCGGGTCGGGTTGCACGGTGGCGATAAACCGGCTCCAGTCCGGATGGACTTGCATGGTCGCGTAATCGTGATAATCGAGGCCGGCACGGCGCATCTTGGCATCGTCAAGCGGAAATCCCAGTGGTTCGATCAGGTGCAGTTGCGCGCCGGTGTTGGCGCACAGCCGGATGATGTTGCCGGTGTTGGGCGGGATTTCTGGTTCGACCAGTACGACATGAAACATGGCATCCTTGAAATGAAAATTAAGCGGGCGGCGTGCGCGCGAACACCAGGTTGGTGACGCGGCGCGCGCCGTAGCGCTTCAGTGTCGCTGCCACTTCGTGCAGCGTCGCGCCGGTGGTCATGACATCGTCGACCACGCCGACATGCCGGCCGTCCACGCTCGCCATCGCTTGTACCGGAACGACGAAGGCCGCGTGGATGTTTTTGTGACGCTGCCGCGCCGGCATGGCCGCTTGCGCTCCGGTTTCGCGCACCCTGACCAGTAAGCGCGGCGAAAGCGGAAGTGTAAGCGAACGGGCCAGCGGTCGGGCGATTTCGAGGGCCTGATTGTAGCCGCGTTCGATCAGCCTTTGCGGTCCGAGCGGTACCGGCGCGATCAGGTCGGGCCAGTCTCTGCGATCGGGCGCGGCGGTGATCTGGGCATCGCTGAGCAAGTCGCCGAATAGTCGTGCCAAGGGCAAGGCCGCGCCGAATTTCAGGGCCAGCACCAGTTGGTCGATAGGCGGCTGGTAGTCGGTGGCGACGATGGTGGCGTCGAAGGCGGGCGGATTGCGCAGGCATGCGCCGCAGCGCGTACCGACGGTACACGGTAGCGCGCAGCATTGGCAGCGGGAGCCGGTGTGCCGGAAAAACTGCAAGCGGCAGGGATGCACAGCACGCCTGGTGCCGCTTGCCCGCACAACGCGCAGTCAGACGGCAGCAGGGTTGTCAGGCGGGTCACGCCGCACGCTATCCAGTGACCGATAGGTAATTTCATGGCGGCAAAAAAACGAGCGAGCGTGTAGACTCCTCCCGACGAAATCCACGCCGGCCAGGTATTTTTTGTGACATCAGACTCTTACTCCCCTCCAAAAACGCAGAGCGCGCCTATCGATCCCGCCCGGGTCCGGCGCTTGTTCGCCCGTCCGCAGCGATTGACCGAATCGGCGTTCCTGCGCCGCGAAATTGCAGCGCGCATGCAGGAGCGGCTGGCACTGGTCAGGCTGTCGCCGACGCAGGTGCTCGATGCCGGTTGCGGCGATGGTGCCGACTTGCTGCCGCTGCAAAAGCGCTATCCGGCCGCGCAGGTGCTGGGCATTGATGGCGCCGCCGCGATGGCGCAGCAAGCCCGGGTTGCGCAGAGCGCCGCGTCGTCGGCACTCAACAAGCTGATGGCGCAATGGTTGCCGGTTCGTCCTGCCGGGGCCGCCATCCTGTGCGGCGATTTTGCCCGCTTGCCGGTCGGCCCGCAGTCGCTCGATCTGATCTGGTCCAATCTTGCACTGCACTGGCATGCGACGCCGGACCAGGTCTTTGCCGAATGGCGACGGGTGCTGCGGGTCGATGGGTTGTTGATGTTTTCGTGTTTCGGGCCGGATACGTTCAAGCAGTTGCGCAGCGCTTTCGCTGCCGTCGACCCAAGCCCGCATATCCTGCCTTTCGTGGACATGCATGACTTCGGCGACATGCTCATCGAGGCCGGCTTCTCGACGCCGGTGATGGACATGGAGACGATTACCGTCACCTACCGGTCGATCGACAAGCTGCTGGCGGAAGTGCGTGCGCTCGGCGGCAATCCGCTGACAACGCGTCGGAATAGTCTGACTGGCCGTCAGCGCTGGCAGCAAATGAAAGATCAGCTGGAGCAATTGCGGGCACCCGATGGGACCATCGGGCTGACCTTTGAGGTGATTTACGGTCACGCATTCCGGCCGGCACCGAAAACCACCTCGCGCGGCGAAGCTATCGTGCGGCTGGATTTTCCGCCGCGACGGTAGAAAAAACGCGCAGGCGAACTGGCCGGGACGACACTCCCCGGCGCGCCCGGGGTGCGCTGGAGGTAGTAGATATGCCGGGCTGGCAGAGTGAGGGGCGGCGGTTATTCCGCTTGATACGGAGGCGAATTCCGACATATACTTCGTCGGTTTTTCGCCGTGGCGGTTCAGTGCAATCATAAATTCGGGGTTGATGCCATGGCACAGCAAGAGTGGACGCTGAAACGAAATTGTTCGATATCGCCGCGACAGCTGGCCCGGTTTTATGCCAGCCTGTGTTTTGTGTCGCTGCTGCTGGCCGGTATTTTTACACTGGGCGGCGCCTGGCTGGTGCTGGTGTTCTCGGTGGTTGAACTATCCGCAGTGGGTGCCGCGTTTTTGTATTACGCACGCCATGCTTGCGACCGCGAGAACATCTGGCTATCGGGCAATTGCGTGGTGGTCGAGCTGATCGAAGCAGATCGCTCACGGCAGTTCAGCTTTGAAATCAGTACGCTGCTTATCGAGGCGTCCGGACTGCCAAGTGCGCTGATACGAATCAGGTCAGGTGGCACTCAGGTAGAAGTTGGGCGCTATTTGCCGTATTACAAGCGCCGTGAGTTCGCTTCCGAGTTAAGACAGTCGCTGGCACGAATAGCTTGCAGTTAATGTGGCTAAGGCAGCGAAGGCAGTTCTGCAGTGAAGACAGTCCACATCGTTCAAGTTGTGAACGCCCGCAAGACAGAATTATTAAAATGGGTTGTTGAGGAAAACATGAAACAAGTGAAGCGCCTTCAATCGATGATGTTTGCAGCCACCCTGGCGGCGAGCGGCCTGGCAAGGGCAGCGGAAGTCCAGGATATTCCTGGCGGTCCGGCTGTTCGCCAGCTCAATCTCCATCCCGGTGTCACCAAGATCGCCGAACAAATCTACTCCTTGCATACCTTCATGCTGATCATCTGTCTGGTGATTTTCGTGGCGGTTTTTGGCGTGATGTTTTATTCCATCCTCAAGCACCGCAAGTCGCTTGGCCACAAGTCGGCCACCTTCCATGAAAGTACCGCTGTCGAAATCGCCTGGACCATCGTGCCATTCGTGATCGTCATCGCGATGGCGTTGCCGGCAACCCGCACCGTGGTCGCGATGAAAGATACCTCGAACGCCGACATCACGATCAAGGCTACCGGGATGCAATGGAAATGGGGTTATGACTACCTCAAGGGTGAAGGCGAAGGCATTGCTTTCCTGTCGAACCTGTCGACACCGCGCAGCCAGATCGGCGCGCCAGGCGTAGCGCCCACGGAGCCACGCGGTAATAACTACCTGCTCGAAGTCGACAATGAAATGGTCGTTCCGGTCGGTCGCAAGATTCGTATCATCACCACGGCAAACGACGTGATCCACGCCTGGGGCATGCCAATGCTGGGCGTCCAGCAGGATGCGATTCCCGGCTTTGTGCGCGATGCTTGGTTCAAGGCAGAAGAAGCCGGTACCTTCCGCGGTCAATGCGATAAATTATGCGGTGCCGAACACGCCTACATGCCTATCGTCGTCAGGGCCGTTTCCGATGCCGACTACAAGATCTGGGTCGATGGCAAGAAAAAAGAAATGGCGTCCCTCGCCGATGATCCGAACAAGGTCTACACCGTCGACGAACTCAAGCAGCGCGGCGAAAAAGTCTACAGCACCAATTGCGTGGCTTGCCATCAGGCGACCGGCAAAGGTGTGCCCGGCGCGTTTCCTGCGCTGGACGGTTCACTCGTTGTCAACGGTGTGAAAGCCGATCAGATTCATCTTTTGTTGAACGGCAAAAATGCCATGCCGGCCTGGAAATCGCTGTCCGATACGGACATCGCCGCAGTAATTACCTATACCCGTAACAGCTGGTCGAACAAAGCTGCCGAAAATATTGTCCAGCCAGCCGAAGTTCTGGCTGCGCGCAAGTAACTGACTCCAGGAGATTGAGATGAGCACGACAACAATCGATCACGCACACGATCACGCCCATGGCGATGATCACGGCCACGACGACCACCCGCACGGCTGGCGTCGCTGGTTGTACGCCACCAATCACAAGGACATCGGCAGTCTGTACCTGTGGTTCTCGTTCATCATGTTCTTGTCCGGCGGCGTCATGGCGCTGGTCATCCGTGCCGAACTGTTCCAGCCGGGCCTGCAACTTGTGCGACCGGAATTCTTTAACCAGATGACCACGATGCACGGTCTGGTGATGGTGTTCGGCGCGATCATGCCGGCCTTCGTCGGCTTTGCAAACTGGATGATTCCATTGCAGATCGGCGCGGCCGACATGGCCTTTGCGCGGATGAATAACTTCAGCTTCTGGCTGCTGCCGGTTGCCGCATTGTTGCTGATGGGTTCGTTCTTCGTTCCGGGTGGTGCAGTCGCCGCCGGCTGGACCTTGTACGCACCGCTGTCGACCCAGATGGGGCCTGGCATGGACATGGCGATTTTCGCGATCCACATCATGGGCGCCTCGTCGATCATGGGTTCGATCAACATCATCACCACCATCCTGAACATGCGTACTCCAGGCATGACCCTGATGAAGATGCCGATGTTCTGCTGGACCTGGCTGATCACTGCTTACCTGCTGATCGCCGTGATGCCAGTGCTGGCCGGTGCGATCACGATGACGCTGACCGACCGCCATTTCGGTACCTCGTTCTTCAATGCCGCCGGTGGTGGTGATCCGGTCATGTACCAGCACATCTTCTGGTTCTTCGGTCACCCTGAGGTGTACATCATGATTTTGCCGGCCTTCGGCATCATCTCGCAGATCATTCCTACCTTCGCCCGCAAGCAGCTGTTTGGCTATGCATCGATGGTCTATGCCACCGCATCGATCGCGATCCTGTCGTTCATGGTCTGGGCCCACCACATGTTCACGTCCGGCATGCCGGTCACCGGCCAGTTGTTCTTCATGTACGCCACGATGCTCATCGCCGTGCCGACCGGCGTGAAGATTTTTAACTGGATCGCCACGATGTGGCGCGGTTCGATGTCGTTCGAGACACCGATGCTGTTCGCGATCGGCTTCATCTTCGTGTTCACGCTGGGTGGTTTCACCGGCCTGATCCTGGCAGTGACGCCAATTGATATTGCTGTCCATGACACCTACTACGTGGTTGCCCACTTCCACTACGTGCTGGTGGCCGGTTCGCTGTTTGCCCTGTTCGCCGGTTTCTATTACTGGGGTCCAAAGTGGACGGGCTACATGTACAAGGAATCACGCGGCAAGTTCCATTTCTGGGCTTCGCTGATCACCTTCAACATCACGTTCTTCCCGATGCACTTCCTGGGTCTGGCCGGCATGCCGCGTCGTATTGCTGACTACCCGGCGCAGTTCACCGACTTCAACATGCTCGCCTCGATTGGCGCTGCAGGTTTCGCGGCATCGCAGCTGTACTTCCTGTTCATGGTTGTGCTGCCATCGATTCGCGGCGGTGAGAAAGCCCTGGCCAAACCATGGGATGGCGCAGAAGGTCTGGAATGGACAGTGCCAAGTCCGGCACCGTTCCATACATTTGAAGTTGCTCCGGTTTTCAAAGGCTGATGACGAGGCGGGTTGCGGCCCGCCTTTGAACGACATTTATGGCTACTCCAAACAAACCAAGTAATTTGCGCACTGCGCTGGTCCTTGCCTCGATCGCCGTCATGTTTTTTGCCGGTGTCGTGGTCAAGCACGTCTGGTTCGGTTGACGTGACGACACCGGAACCCGTCGAGACAGAAGAGAGTTACCAGCGCTACGCCAAAAAAATCAATGGCGTGATGCTGGGTAAGTTGACGGTGATTGCCGTGCTGATGTTTGGTTTCGGTTACGGACTGGTGCCGCTGTATAAAAAAATATGCGAGCTGACCGGTTCGAACGTGTTGAGTACGCAGGAATCCAGCGCTGCTACGGCGGTGCGTAATACGCAGGTGGATACATCGCGGTATGTGACGGTCGAGTTCGATGCCAATGCACAAGGCCCATGGCGTTTCCGGCCGACGGTCAACAGCGTGCGGGTGCATCCGGGTGAACTGACCAATGTGTTGTACGAGGTCGTGAACAAGCAGAATCGTGCGATTCATGCGCAGGCTATTCCAAGCTACGCGCCGCAGTTGGCGACGAATTACTTCAAGAAGGTGGAGTGTTTCTGCTTCAAGCAGCAAACGCTGGGCCCGAATGAAGCGCGGCAAATGCCGGTCGTGTTTTATGTGGATCCTGACTTGCCGGCAAGCGTGACGACAATCACCTTGTCCTACACGTTTTTTGAGGTGGGCTTACCAGGCCAGACAGCAAGCAACTAGGAAGGCGGTCGCAGTAATGCAGGAAAAGAACAAGGCAACAAAACGCAAGATCTCGTTTTTCGCCACGGTAAGGACGGTGTTCTGGTCTTTTATCGGTGTCGGGAAAGGCAAGAAATCCGTCAGTGATGCCGAGGATCTCAACCCGGTTCACGTCGTCATCGCCGGCATACTTGCTGCCCTGATCCTGATCGCGGTATTGATCGTTATCGTCAAAATAGTGCTGTCAAAAGTCGTAATTTAAATTTGGTTCAGGAGATGTGAATGAGTGCTCAACAAGCTGGCGCGTCAAGTTATTTCATACCGGGTCCTTCAGCGTGGCCCGTGATGGCAGGTGCCGCGTTGCTGGTGACCATGCTCGGAGCTTCCGGCTGGGTCAATGGTACGTCGTGGGGCATGCCGGTCAACATGATCGGATTGCTCGCTGTACTGGTGGTGCTGTACAAGTGGTTTGGTGATGCAATCGCCGAATCCGAAGGCGGCAAGTACAGTGCGCGTATCGATGTGTCGTATCGCTGGAGCATGGCCTGGTTCATTTTCTCGGAAGTGATGTTTTTTGCCGGTTTCTTTGGTGCCTTGTTTTATGCCCGCAGCATCACGATGCCGTGGTTGTCGGACCTGGATCACAAGGTGCTCTGGCCTGACTTCGCCGGTCACTGGGGCAACATCGGTCCTGCAGGTACCGTCGAGACGTTCACCACGATGGGGCCGTTCCCGATCCCGTCGATCAACACCGCACTGCTGCTGACCTCCGGCGTGACACTGACCTTGTCGCATCACGCGATACGTCTCGGCCACCGGATGCAAACCGCCGCGTGGTTGTTCGCCACCATCATGCTGGGCGCGATCTTCATGGGTTTTCAGGTCTATGAGTATATGCATGCTTACTCGGAACTGAACCTGAAACTGACCTCAGGCATCTACGGCTCGACCTTCTTCATGCTGACGGGTTTTCACGGGTTTCACGTGACCCTCGGGGCCATCATGCTGTCAGTGATTCTGTATCGCGTGCTCAAGGGGCATTTTACGGCCGACAATCATTTTGGCTTTGAAGGTGCCGCCTGGTACTGGCACTTTGTCGACGTCGTCTGGCTCGGCCTGTATGTCGTGGTGTACTGGTTGTAAGGCTACCGCCGGGATGTTCCGGCCATGAAAAAGCCGCACTTCGGTGCGGCTTTTTTTACGGATGGCGAGTCCGGCAGAGCTCAGTGAATTCCGGTAGGCTGTATCCAGCCCATTTTGTACGACACCAGTAGCATGACGAACATGGCGATCGAAAATCCGACCCGCATCGCCAGCGCGTACACAGTGCGGTTGGTCTTGCCCTTGTCTTTCATCAGGAATACGAATGCCGAGCCGAGGCTGCCGATGATGAGGATGAAGCCGATGGCGATAAGAATTTTCATGGGACGCATTGTGCCGTTCCGGTACCCGCTTCCGACTGCGCAAAAACGCATGCAGAGCACCAAACATAGGCCTGTGTAAAAAGTTGATTGTAATGCGAATCCGATTCCAATTCCGCCTCATTCCCTTCATTGCTGCTGCCTTACTTGTGCTGCTGGGCATTTCCCTCGCGCAGTGGCAGACCCGTCGGGCCGCTGAAAAACAGCAGATCGAAGCACAGTTGACTGCCCGTGCGTCGGCGCCGGTAATGGCCCTCGGGGCGACGCCGGTGCAAGCCGACGCGCTGGAATACCGTCGTGTCAGCGTGCGCGGCGAGTTCGTCAGTGACTGGCCGGTCTATCTGGATAATCGCCCGCAAGACGGCCGTCCCGGCTTGTATGTCGTGATGCCGTTCAGGATTGCCGGCAGCACCAACCATGTTCTGGTCGAGCGCGGCTGGATCGCCCTCAACACGGCGAACCGGGCGACGATGCTGCCCTATCAGACCCCCGCAGGCGAGATCGAGATCAGTGGTACTGTGCGTCGCCACGCCGGTCGTGTAATGCAATTGGGTAATGCCGCCGAACTGAAGCCGGGTGCGCTGTTGCAGAACCTCGAGATCGTGGATTTTTCGAGGGCTTCGGGCATGGCCATGCAACCGGTCTTGATCGAACAGGCCACCACGCCTGGTGCGGCGGCAGATGGTCTGGTGCGCGACTGGCCAACACCTTCAAGTGGTATCGACATGCATCGTGGCTATGCCTTCCAGTGGTATGCACTGGCCGGGATGGCTTTTCTCTTTTTTGTAGTGACAGGATTCCGACGTGAACCAGACTGACCAACCCACCCCCGCAAACATACCGCCAACCGATCGCCAGGCATCGGGGCGCTGGAAGCTGTTTGCCATCCTCGGCGTCTGCGCCTTCCCGCTGATCGCTTCGTACTTCACGTATTACGTGATCAAGCCGCAGGCGCGCACCAACTATGGCGACTTCATCGATTACACGGTTCATCCGATTCCTGCCGACCTGAACACCACGACACTCGATGGCGCGCCAAAAGGCTTGAAAGATCTCGAAGGTAAATGGCTCATGCTGACCGTCGACGGCGGCGCTTGTGCCGAGGCCTGCAGCAAGAAGCTGTATGACATCCGGCAGTTGCGGGTCACTCAGGGTCGCGAGCGGGATCGCATCGAACGGGTCTGGCTGATTACCGACAAGGTTCCGCTGGAAACCGAAATCATCCGCGAGTTCGACGGCACGCAAATGCTGCGCGCCCAGGCCGATGCCGTCGCCAAATGGCTGCCGGTCGAAGCGGGTGCCACGGTCGCTGACCATATCTATCTGATCGATCCGCTGGGTCGCTTGATGATGCGCTTTCCGAAAGATCGTGATCCCAATCTGATCAAGAAAGATCTCGGCAAGTTACTCAAAGCTTCCAGCATCGGATAACGCGCGATGCTGATTCAACTAGCCATCATGGGTGTACTGGCAGCGCTGTTGCCACTGTCGGTCGTCTGGGTATCTGCGGATGCCGACAAGTATCGCAAGCTGTCCTGGGTCACCTTGTTCCTGACTTTCGACCTGATCATCTTTGGCGGGTTCACGCGACTGACTGATTCCGGGCTGGGTTGCCCGGACTGGCCGGGGTGTTATGGCCATGCCAATCCGCTGCAGGCCCATGCGATGATCAGCGCGGCGCAGAGTGCGATGCCGGAAGGTCCGGTCACCGTGTTCAAGGCCTGGATCGAAATGATTCATCGCTATCTGGCCATGGGTGTCGGCGTCCTGATCGTGTCGCTGATGGTCATTGCTTGGATTCGCTGGCTCAAGTCAGCGCGCAGCGATGCGCGCTTTGCACCGGCCATGCCGACCCTGCTGTTCCTGTTCGTATGCCTGCAAGGTGCGTTTGGCGCCTTCACGGTGACCATGAAACTGCAACCTATCATCGTGACCGGACACCTGTTGCTGGGGCTGGGGTTGTTGTCGATGTTGACCTGGCTTAATGCGCGTCAGCGCCCCCATCCGCCGGTCGCTGCGAGCGCTGCCAGCCTGCGTGGTCCTGCGCTGGTCGCCTCCGGATTGCTGCTGGTGCAGTTGGCACTTGGCGGATGGGTAAGCACGAATTATGCGGCGCTGGCCTGTTCGGATTTCCCGCTGTGCCATGGCCTCTGGTGGCCGCAAATGGATTTTGAAAACGGCTTCGCGCTGTGGCGCAAACTCGGCATGACGGCCGATGGCGAGTACCTGCCGTTCCCGGCACTGACCGCCATCCATTTTGTTCATCGCGGCTTTGCTTTCGTACTGTTCGCCGTGCTTGGCTGGGTGGCCTGGCGCGCTTCGCGGATAGAGGGTTTGCGCACGATAGGACGCGCAGTATTGGCGGCGCTCGTTTTGCAGCTTTGTACCGGCCTCGCGACCGTGTATTTCAGCTGGCCGCTCGCGATCGCCGTCATGCATAATGCGGGCGCCGCATTGCTGGTGCTGTTAGTCACCATGCTAAACTACAAGACCCGGCTGGCGCACGACCACGCGCCTGCTTCCGCCCCACGCACGCCGCCGGCGTCCTGACCAATTCCGCAGACCTTTCCTGAATGACCACGCTGACTTCTTCTACGCCGAATCGCTTTGCCCAGTACTGGGCGCTGACCAAACCACGCGTGACGCAACTCGCGGTGTTTTGTGCCGTCATCGGCATGTTCCTCGCCACGCCTGACCTGCCCGACTGGCGGGTGGCCTTGCCTGCGACGATAGGAATCTGGCTGCTGGCCGGCGCGGCCTTCGCGGTCAATTGCCTGGTCGAGCGCGAGATCGACGCCCGCATGGCACGCACTGCACGGCGGCCGATGGCGCGCGGTGACATCACCGTGCCGCAAACACTGGTGTTTTCTGCAGTCATTGGCGGCCTCGGTACAGGCGTGCTGTATTACTTCGTCAATCCGCTGACGATGTGGCTGACCTTCGCGACCTTCGTCGGTTACGCCATCATTTACACCATTATCCTGAAGCCGGCGACGCCGCAAAACATCGTCATCGGCGGACTGGCCGGCGCGATGCCACCGGCTCTCGGCTGGGCAGCGATCGCCAACGATGTGCCGATGCAGGCGTGGATTCTGGTACTGATCATCTTCATCTGGACACCGCCGCATTTCTGGTCGCTGGCCTTGTACCGGCGCGATGATTACGCCAAGTCGGGTTTGCCGATGCTGCCGATCACGCATGGCATGGTGTTCACCCAGTTCCATATCTGGTTGTACACAATTGCATTGGTCGCAACTACTTTCCTGCCCTACGCAGTGAACATGAGCGGGCTGATTTATCTGGTCTCGGTGATATTGCTGGACATCGTCTTCATGTGGCATGCGTGGCAGGTCTACAAGCACTACACGGACCAGGTGTCCCGCAAGATGTTTGCGTACTCGATCCTGTACCTCGGGCTGCTGTTTGCGGCGCTGCTGGTCGACCACTACTACAAGATATAACTCCCATGCGCCTGATTCCAAGTCTCCTGTTACTGCTCTCCCTGACCGCCCTCGCCGGATGCGAACAAAAGCAATCCGCCAGCGGCGACATGAAGTTTTCACCGGTGAACAGCCAGTTCAAGAACACCGATGTGACGGGGCTGCAATACGCCAAAGATTTTGCCTTGACAGACCATAACGGCAAGGCACGCACGCTGGTCGATTTCAAGGGCAAGGCCGTGCTGATTTTCTTTGGCTATACGCAGTGTCCCGATGTCTGTCCAACCACGATGGCCGAAATGGCGACCGTCATGAAAGAACTCGGGCCCCAGGCCGACAAGGTCCAGGTGCTGTTCGTGACGCTCGATCCGGAACGCGACACGCAGGCGCTGCTGTCCCAATACGTCCCCGCTTTTGATGCGCGCTTCCTGGGCTTGTATGGCGACAACGCAGCGACGGTGGCAGTGGCGAAGGAATTCAAAATTTTCTATCAGAAGGTGCCGGGCAAATCTGCCGATAGCTACACCATCGACCACACCGCCGGCAGTTACGTGTTCGATCCGCAGGGCAGGG
>AEPR01000081.1 GCA_000195205.2 Oxalobacteraceae bacterium IMCC9480
TTCAGCACCCTTCACCGCCAACGTAGCAACCTGGTCGCGCAATGCTTCGCGCGCCTGGGTCACTTGCTGGTCGGCTTCGGCCTTGGCTGCGGCAAGAATGCGCGCGGCTTCGGCTGAGGCTGTGTTCTTGGCTTCGTCAATGATGCCCTGGGCACGCTTCTCAGCATCGCTGATCCGCTTTTGACCGGCATCGTTAGCCGAGGCAAGTTGCGCCTGAACACGCTTCTCTGCGGCGGCCATTTCGGCTTTGCCGCGTTCGGCCGCAGCCAAACCATCCGCGATCTTCTGGGCACGCTCATCGAGCGCTTTCGTCAACGGCGGCCACACGAATTTCATCGTGAAACCAGCGAGGATGAAGAAGACCACGAACTGTGCAATCAAAGTTGCATTGAGGTTCATGGATTTTTTCCTTAGCAGAGTACGGTAGGCCGACATCCCGAACCGGGACGCGACCACGAGCAGCGAATTACTTAGCGATGAACGGATTTGCGAATGCAAACAACATGGCGATACCAACACCGATCAGGAACGCAGCGTCGATCAGACCAGCCAACAGAAACATTTTGGTTTGCAATGCATTCATCAGTTCTGGCTGACGAGCCGATGCTTCAAGATACTTACCGCCCATGATAGCGATACCGATACAAGCACCGATGGCGCCCAGGCCGATAATCAAACCACACGCCAATGCTACGAATGAGAGGTCAGTCATGACAATTCCTTAAAAGTTAAAATAAATATAAAAATCAAATCAAAAAACCAGCTTACCAATACAACAATTTCAAAACCTGAAACCGATTAGTGCCCTTCGTGCGCCTGGCCGATATACACCAGCGTCAGCATCATGAAGATGAATGCCTGCAGGAATACGATCAGAATATGGAAAATTGCCCAAACCGTACCTGCCAACACATGACCGGCAAACCCGAAAACCGTGGCAGTTGACCCGAGCAAAGCAATCAGCAAGAACAACAATTCGCCGGCGAACATGTTACCGAACAGTCGCATGGCCAGAGACACGGTCTTGGCAGCGAACTCAATAACATTGAGCAACAAATTAAACGGGGCAAGCCAGATACCAAACGGCGCAGCGAACAATTCATGAATGAAGCCGCCAAGCCCTTTGATTTTGAGGTTGTAGTACATCATCAAGGCGAAAACACCGAGCGCGATGCCCATCGTGCCATTAAGGTCCGCAGTCGGGACGACACGATGATGAGAGAAAGTTTCTTCGACACCGAAGAAGCTGAACAAAGCGGAGAACATGTCGACTGGCAAGAAGTCGAGCGAATTCATCAGTGCAACCCAGACAAAAATCGTCAGCGCCAGTGGTGCGATGAAGCTGCGATCGCCGTGGACAATCGACTTGGCTTGATTATCAACCATCTCGTAGACCATTTCGACGGCAGACTGGAAACGTCCAGGTACGCCGGAAGTTGCCTTGCGTGCAGCGAGGTACATGATCAGGCAACCAACGACACCCGCGAACACGGACCAAAAAATGGTATCAATGTTCAGGATCGAAAAATCGATGATTTTTTCCTGGTGCTTAGTAGAAAGATGGCCCAGGTGGTGGACGATATATTCAGAGGCAGTCGGTGCG
>AEPR01000080.1 GCA_000195205.2 Oxalobacteraceae bacterium IMCC9480
CCGCCGATGCGATCCTGGCGCAGCGCAATCCGCCTGACCTGCTCGAGACAGTGCGCCATGCCACGACGGTCAAGGGTTCCTGGCAGGGCGAGGTCTGGTTCAATCGCAAGAACGGCATCGCCTATCCGGCCTGGCTGGTCATGAATGCGGTACGTGATGCCGGGGGCGTGATCACGCATTTCATTGCGATGTCGCTCGACATCAGTGAACGCAAGGCCAGCGAACAACGCATTCATTATCTGGCGCATCACGATGCGCTGACCGGCTTGCCGAACCGGTTCTCGTGTGACGAGCGGCTGACGCTGTCGATCCAGCAGGCGCGTCGTCAGAACGATCGCGTTGCCGTGCTGTTCGTCGACCTTGACCGCTTCAAGAACATCAACGATTCGCTTGGTCATCATGTCGGCGATCAGTTGCTGTGCTCGGTGGCGGCGCGACTCGGCGCTGCGGTGCGCGATGGCGACACGGTCAGCCGGCTCGGCGGCGATGAATTCATCGTCATCCTCAACAACATCGATCAGGTCGAGGAAATCGGCAAGCTGATCGAGCGACGCCTGATGCCGGCGGTGTGCGAGCCGCACTGCATTGAAAGCGCCGAACTCTACGTCTCCTGCAGTATCGGCGTGGCGGTCTATCCGGATGACAGCGACACCATCGGCGGCCTGAAACGGCATGCCGATTCCGCCATGTACCAGGCCAAAAA
This sequence comes from Oxalobacteraceae bacterium IMCC9480, assembly GCA_000195205.2. GTDB lineage: Bacteria > Pseudomonadota > Gammaproteobacteria > Burkholderiales > Burkholderiaceae_D > Actimicrobium. The sequence continues at coordinate 704 of AEPR01000080.1, forward strand.
ACTGGGCCGCAACAATGCCCAGTTCTTCACGCCGGCATTGAACGAACGAGTCACGCGCCACCTGCATCTGGAAAGCGACTTGCGCCATGCCGCCGGGCGCGACGAACTGGTGCTGCATTACCAGCCGCGCATCGATGCGCGCAGCGGTCGCCTGGCCGGTGTCGAAAGCCTGGTGCGCTGGCAGCATCCGGTCGAAGGCTTGATCGCGCCGGCCCTGTTCATTCCGCTGGCCGAAGAATCCGGCCTGATCGTCGGCATCGGTGCGTGGACCATCCGTGAAGCGTGTCGCCAGCATCAGGCCTGGCGCTTGCAGGGACTAGGCGCGATCCCGGTGTCGATCAATTTGTCGGCCTTGCAGCTGCGTGATGATGACTTGCTGGCAGTGCTGGCTGCGGCGATTACGCGCTATGACGTGCCGCCCGGGCAGATCGAACTCGAGCTGACCGAGTCGCTGCTGACGGAAAACGTCGATGCGACCATCGTGCTGCTCAAGCGCCTCAAGACGCTGGGATTTTCCTTATCGATCGATGACTTCGGGACCGGCTATTCGAGCCTGAATTATCTGGTGCGCTTCCCGATCGACAAGCTCAAGATCGACCGCTCCTTTGTGAAGGACATGCATTCCTCGGCCGCCAATCTGGCAGTCACGCGCGCCATCATCGGCCTCGGCCACACGCTGGGGCTGGCCGTTGTTGCCGAAGGGGTCGAGCTGGCCAGTGATGTGCAGGCTCTGCTGGAGGCAGGCTGCGATGAATTCCAGGGCTACCATTTTGCCCGGCCGATGCCGGCCGCACAGCTTGTCGCCTGGCTGGGACGGCATACCCCAGTGGCGGCTTAAGACCAGTCGTTCAATGCTTGATCTGACCATGCAGACGACGCAAGCCCAGCCACACCACCAACACGATCAGCGGCACCATCAGGCCGGTGGCCAGGTCGGTATTGATCGGCAAGCCGGCCGACTTGGCTGCCTTGGCGGCATAGCCGCACAGGCCGACCATGTAGTACGACACCGCCACCACGGACAGGCCCTCGACCGCTTGCTGCAGGCGTAACTGCTGCGCCGCGCGCGCATTCATTGATTGCAGAATCTGGCGGTTATGCAGCTCCTGCGCGATCCCCACACGGGTGCTGAGCAAGTCATTCGAATGGGCGATCCGTTCGGCCAGCGCCGCTTGCCGGCGCACCGTGGCCGAGCAGGTGCTCATGGCCGGCGAGAGCCGGCGTTCCATGAATTCACGCAGGGTCGGCAAGCCATCGATACGGACTTCGCGCAGCTCTTCGATGCGTGCCTTGACCAGCTGGAAATACGCCTGCGACGCCGAGAACCGGTAGCTGTTGTCGAGGGCGAGTTTTTCGCTGCGGGCGGCTAGGCCGGTAATGCTGCGCAAGAGGGCACGTTCGCCATCATCCGGTTCGCCGGCGGCGTCGACCGCACCGGCCACGGTGACATCGTCATCGCTGTCGACCATCTCTTCTGTCAATCGCGCCAGTTCGGCCTCGATGGTATTGAGGGTGGTTGTCGAGGCCAGCGCATGGGGTAGGCCGAGCAGCGCCATCATCCGGTAGGTTTCGATTTCGAGCACGCGCTGGACCAGCCGTCCGAGCTGATACTCGCGCAGGCCCAGGTCGCGCACCACGAAGCGGCTGAAGCCATCGCTCTGGATCAGAAAATCGCTCCAGACTTCGGCATCCTGCAGGACCACGCTGGCGGCCAGCGACAGGCCTTCGAACACCGCGCGGATTTCGCGCGCATCGGGATCATTGCCGGGACCGGATTTTTCCATCACGACGTGGGCAGCAACCAGGATTTTTCCGTCCAGGCCGTGCAGCCACTGCTGCGGGACATGCATCAACGGAATGCGTTCGAACGCTTGTGCCAGCGGCGCACTGTCGGCATGGCGCATCGCAAAGGTGAAGGTGGCGAACTCGGTATGGCATTCCCATTTGAGGCGAAAGCGACCGAAGTCATGATAAAAATATTTGGCATCGGCAGCCGGTCCGGCGACACCGAAACAACTGCACAGCTCGACCAGTTTGCGCAGGTGCCAGTCGGGCGTGGCATCGACCTCGGCATACAGCGCCAGGTGGGTCACGCTTTCGGGGGCGTCCAGTTGCAGGAAGGGCCGGGAATGGGCTTCGGCCGCCAGCGTCATGCGCAGCGGGTGATTCAGGACAGGGGAGGTGATCGGCATGGGGCAGACAATAACAGAGTGAAACAACAGCGCGGCCTGATGTCAGGAGCAGGCTTAAAAAAAGTGCCGCCGTCAAGCGCCGGCGGCACCATCACGACGGTTAATCAGGCGAGGACTTTACGGATCGCAGCGGCCAGTTCCTCGGCAACGAACTTGGCCACATACGCATCGGCACCGACGCTCCTGACATGGTCTTCATTGGTCGTGCCCGAGAGGGACGAGTGGATCACGACCGGCAAACCGGCGAAGCGCGGGTTTTGTTTGATGTTGCGGGTCAGCGTGAAGCCATCCATCTCCGGCATTTCGAGGTCCGTCAGCACCATCGCGACTTTGTCGCGGATGGTCTTGCCCTCGGCTTCGGCGGCACTGGCCAGCGATTGCAGCTTGTCCCAGGCTTCCTTGCCGGTCTTGGTCATGATGTATTGCGCACCGATCGCATCAAGTCCGGCTTCGATCAGCGAGCGCGCTACTTGCGAATCGTCGGCAGCCAGGATGACGGTACCCGGCTTGAGCAGCAACTTGGGACCGATGGTGTCCGGGTCAACATCCTTGCCGCTAGTGGGCATGATGTGCCGCAGAATCTGTTCGACATCGAGTACCTGCGCCAGCCGGGTTGGTTCGTTCGGTGCTTCCAGCCGGGCGATGCTGGTGATCATGCCACCGACACCGCTGGCTTCGGCCGACAACACCTGGCGCCATTCGAGCCGGACGATTTCTTCCACCGCCTCGACTGCAAAGGCCTGGGTAGAGCGCGCGTATTCGGTGACCAGCATGATGTTCAGTCCGGTCTTCGGAACGCAGCCGACCAGCGCGGGCAGGTCGATGACGGGGATGATCTGGCCGCGTAGATTGACGACGCCCAGCAGGTTCGGATGGGCCCCGGCGACCGCCGTGAGCTCGGGCATGGCAACAATTTCACGGACCTTGAACACATTGATGCCGTACAGCTCCGATCGATCTCCATTGGCGTCGCCGCCTAAACGAAACAGCAATAACTCGAACTGGTTGGAGCCGGTCAGGTTGGTACGTTCATCGACTTCTTGCTGGACTGATTTCATGAGTGGCCTCGGTAACGAAGGGAGCGGAATGCTGGGGTGATTATCGGTTGTTATTGAGCAATACGGGATTTATCGTTTGGCATATTGTGACGTGCCAAACAACACCTCCCTGGCCTTGTCGTCCGTCAGCGGCTTGCGCAAATCGGCCAGTACCTGGACGCCGCGCTGCACGGCAGGGCGCGCGGCGATGTCATCGAACCAGCGCTGCACCTGCGGAAACTCGCTCAGGGTGATGCCCTGGTTCTGCCACGAGCGGATCCACGGAAAGGTCGCGATATCGGCGATCGTGTATTCGCTGCCGGCCAACCAGGTCTGCTCAGTCAGGCGGCGGTCCAGCACGCCGTACAGACGGTGCGCCTCGTTGGTGTAACGGTCGACTGCGTAGGCAATTTTTTCGGGCGCGTAGATGCGGAAATGATGGGCTTGGCCCAGCATCGGACCGACGCCGCCCATCTGGAACATCAGCCATTGCAGGGTCGTGAATTTTTCGCGGTCGGTGTTGCCGAGGAAGCGGCCGCTCTTGCCGGCCAGGTACAGCAGGATGGCACCGGACTCGAATAGCGAAATCGGTTTGCCATCGGGACCATCGGCGTCGACGATCGCGGGAATCTTGTTGTTCGGGGAGATGGCCAGAAAATCCGGCTTGAACTGGTCGCCCGCGCCGATGTCGATGTGATGCACGCGGTAGGGCAGGCCGAGCTCTTCGAGCAGGATGTGGACCTTGTGGCCGTTCGGGGTAGCGGTGGAATAGACATCGATCATGAAAGCTCCGTCACATGAAAACTGCGTGAACACTGCGAGCCGTGATTATGCCGGTGTTTGACGCGCCGGTGCAGCCCATCTGACAGCACCGGCGGTCGTTCAGGAATGGGTACTCAGGAGCGCGTGATCGGCAGTTCCAGGTCTTCGCCGGGGAGTCCCATGTGCTTCGACAATTCCAGCTTAGCGATGGCATTGCGATGGACCTCGTCCGGACCATCGGCGATGCGCAGCGTGCGATTGCCTGCCCACATTGAGGCCAGCGGGAAATCATCCGACACGCCGCCTGCACCGTGCGCCTGGATAGCCCAGTCCAGTACCTGCTGGGCCACGTTCGGTGCCAGCACCTTGATCATCGCGATCTCGGCCTTGGCGTGCTTGTTGCCGACGGTGTCCATCATCCAGGCAGCTTTCAGCGTCAGCAAGCGGGCACTGTCGATCTGGATGCGTGACTCGGCAATGCGCTCGCGCCAGATGCTTTGCTCCGAAATCTTGCGACCGAAGGCGACCCGTTCGTTGAGCCGTTTGCACATCAGTTCGAGTGCCCGCTCTGCCACGCCGATGGCGCGCATGCAGTGGTGAATGCGGCCAGGTCCGAGCCGGCCCTGGGCGATTTCAAAGCCGCGACCTTCGCCGAGCAGGATGTTCGAGACCGGTACGCGGACATTCTCGAAGCGGATTTCGCAATGGCCATGCGGCGCATCGTCATAACCGAACACCGGCAGCGGCCGCACGATGGTGACGCCTTTGGTGGCAACCGGTACTAGGATCATCGATTGCTGGGAATGGCGGGCGGCCTCGGGATCGGTCTTGCCCATCAGGATGAAGATCTTGCAGCGCGGATCGCCGGCACCGGAAATCCACCACTTGTGGCCGTTGATGACGTAGTCGTCGCCATCGCGCTCGATGCGGGTCTCGATGTTGGTGGCGTCCGAGGAGGCCACGGCCGGTTCGGTCATCGCAAAGGCCGAACGGATTTCGCCGCGCAGCAGTGGCTCCAGCCATTCGACTTTGTGGGCTTCGACGCCATAGCGTTCGATGGTTTCCATGTTGCCGGTGTCGGGGGCGCTGCAGTTGAAGACTTCCGGTGCCCAGCCGACGCGACCCATGATTTCGCACAAGGGGGCGTAGTCCAGGTTGGACAAGCCTTCCGGTGCGCGCTCTGATTTCGGCAGGAACAGATTCCACAGGCCTTGTTCACGCGCCAGCGGCTTGAGCCGTTCCATCAGTTCGGTGGCCAGCCAGCGGTTACCTTTTTCGGTGCCGTTGCGGTCGATTTCCTGCTTGTAGGCTTTTTCATTTGGATAGATGTGCTCGTCCATAAAAGCCAGCAACTTGGTCTGCAGCGTCTTGCATCGTTCCGAATACGCGAATTCCATCTTGTCTCCTGTTGGTTTGTTGTGGATGGTGTGAGGAAAACTTTATTGCTTGCAGGCGTATTGCCAGCCCATCTCGGCCATGGCGCGCGCAGCCTGGCCGGCTTTCAGGGCCTGGGCGCTGGCGGCGGTGCCATCGACGAAACGCTTCATGATTCCTTGCAGGATGCCGGCCATGCGGAACATGTTGTAAGCCAGGTAGAAATTGAAGTCTTCGGGGCGGATGGTCTTGCCGGTACGGGCGCAATACGTGGCGATATATTCGGCTTCGGTCGGAATGCCGAGAGCCGGCAAGTCCAGCCCGCCTATGCCGCGGAACTGGCCGGGAGGAATATGCCAGCTCATGCAGTGATATGAAAAATCGGCCAGCGGATGGCCCAGCGTCGAGAGCTCCCAGTCGAGGATCGCGAGGATGCGGGGCTCGGTCGGATGGAACATCATGTTGTCGAGGCGAAAGTCACCGTGGACGATGCTGGTTTCGTCGCCGGGGGGGATGTTCTTCGGCAGCCATTCCATCAAGTTATCCATGGCGTCGATTTTTTCGGTCTCGGAGGCCTTGTACTGGCGGGTCCAGCGATCGATCTGGCGACCGAAATAGTTGCCCGGCTTGCCGTATTCCGCCAGACCTATGGCGGCGTAATCGATGGTGTGCAATTGCGCGATGACGCGGTTCATTTCATCGTAGTGGGCAGCGCGTCCGGCCTTGTCCATGCCCGGCAGAGACTGGTCCCACAAGACCCGGCCATCGACGAATTCCATCAAGTAGAAGGCGCGGCCGATGACGGCTTCGTCGGTGCATAGCGTGTATTGTTTGGCGGCTGGAAAGCCGGCCTTGTTCAGCGCATCCATGACGCGATATTCGCGGTCGATGGCGTGTGCCGATGGCAGCAGTTTGGCGGCCGGGCCGGGCTTGGTGCGCAGGACGTAGTGCTGGCCGTTGGCATTGATCTTGAAGGTCGGATTCGATTGCCCGCCTTTGAATTGCTCGATCGTGAGCGGTCCCGAGAATCCGTCGACATGACGCGACAGGTATTCCTGCAGCGCCCCGAGGTCGAATTGCTGGCGTTCGGCGACGGGCATGGTGCCCATGAATTCTTCAAACATCTGGTCTCCTGGGTGCTTGGGTTTTGTATTCTACATGAACGAATCGTACGACCGTACTATTTAACTCGCACTTGATTGCGCGGTCAAAAATACGGATCAGCGGTAGTGCGGCGTGCGTTTTTCGAGGAAGGCACTGATGCCTTCCTGAGCGTCGCGATGGTGGAGGGATTCGACGAAGCTGTGTTTTTCAGCGTCGACATGTTCGGCCAGCGTATTGGTCGCGGCCTCGCGTACCAGTGCTTTGATGCGCTGGACGGCATGGGGTGAGCGACCGGCCAGCTGGTCGGCCCAGTCGAGGGCGGCCGCGAGCGCGCTGCCATCGGGCGCGATGCGGTTGACCAGGCCTAGCTGGAAGAGCCGTTCTGCACTGACCGGCCTGCCATCCATCAGCAGCTCGGTAACCAGCTGGCGCGGTAGTGCCTGGTTCAGAAACCATGAACCGCCGCCGTCAGGTGTCAGGCCGACATTGACATACGCCATCAGGAATTTTGCCGACGCACCGGCAACGATCAGGTCGCAGGCAAGTGCCAGTGAAAAGCCGGCACCGGCAGCACCACCGTCGACGGCGGCAATCACCGGCTTCGGACAATCCCGCAACGCATCGATCCAGCCATTGAGCAGGTCAATCGAACCGGCCTGTACGGTGCGTGGCAGCGCACGATTTTCCAATAGCCTGGTCAGATCACCGCCGGCACAAAAAAAGTTGTCGGCACCGGTCAGGACGACCACGCGGATGGCGTCGTCGCGCTCGGCGGTGGCAAGGGTTTCAATGGCCGCTGCCGTCATATCCGGATGCAGTGCGTTACGTTTGCCCGGATTGGACATCGTGAGAATTAATGTGGCGTTGTGGCGGGTGGCCTGTAATTCTGCTGACATGGTCGGTATCTGGAAATGGTGACGGAAAGAGGCCAATGATGCATGATTTGAGCGCGCTTGGGTCAGGGCAGGTAACTTGCAACTTGAACATAAATCCCCGAGAATGCGGCTTATTATTTCCACTTTCACCACGACACGGAAATCCGGTGTCGCCGAAAATTCCCTGCCGTGGATTCAGCCTTGAAATCAAACGATCAGTCAATGCAAGTCTTAAGTCCGATGCGCAGCGACGTCATTCATTGACTTTCGGTAGAACTGTCATGAGTTGCAATTGCGGGAATCCTTGACAAGGATGGTGATTTAGCTTTTTCGTGCTTTGAATTTTGTATATGATCAATTTTGGTCATTGGTAACTGTTAGTGGCTGCGGAGGCCTTTTGTGAGGAAATTCGAAACGATGACGCGCCTAAAGCTGAATCCGGCATTGCACCGGATTGCAATCGCAGCAATCACCTTGTGCGCCGGTTCTGCCCACGCTGTCGGCATCGGGACCGTTCAGGTCCAATCCGGTCTTGGTCAAGTGCTCCAGTTGTCCGTTCCGGTGATCGGTGCCGATAGTGCCGAATTACTTATCTCCTGCATCAAATCCCGCATCGAATCATCGGACGGCGTCTTTATCGCGACTCCCGTCATTTCCATCATCAAATCGTCCCAGGGATCAAGCTCCATCCAGATCACCACCCGACAGCCTGTCTACGAGCCAGCCATGTCCGTCTCCATCGACCTGGCTTGCGGGGCACGGGTACATCGTGATTTCCAGATTTTGCTTGATCCCATCAGTACTCCTGTTGATGTGTCCGGGACGACGGCGCTGCTCAATGCGCCGGCGAAGACCGGTGGCGGACCACGCGTCCTTGCTGGTAATCCCTCGCCCGCAACGATGGCGGGCAGCGCTCGTAATCGACCAGCAACGACCGTCGATGGCAACAAAAGACGGGATGGTATTGCGGCCGATGCAAAGCGTGCCTCCGTCAATCTGGCACCGCTAGCGCCAATACCGCGCAGTGTTTCATCCCGCAATGTCCTGAAGCTGTCATCGCAGGAACTGACTGCGGCGGAACTCGCTTCGCTGGGACAACTCAGGCTAAGCAGCCAATTGACTGAACCGGTCGCTGGTACTAGCGCGCCGGCACGTGACGATATTGCCGCTGCCCAGCGGCGCTACGCCATGCTGTTACGCGGTGAAGACCCCGCTAAAGTGGCCGATCAGGAAAGTCTCACGCAGCAGAAGCAAATCGCCACGCTCAAGCAGCAATCCGAAGCCGGCAATGCGCAGCATCTCGCAGATCAGGCCGCATTCGACGATTTGCAAAAAAGCTCGATGTCGTTCGGATGGTTTGCCGGTCTTGCCGCGCTACTGCTAGGAAGTATTGGTGTTGCGGGATGGCTGGGATGGCGGCTGAAGAACTTGCACAAGCAGCCATCCGCGACTCCCTGGGATCTGAGTATTTTGCGTAGCGAGACCGACACGGCAGCGGGTGCGGCAGAATCCGCTGGCCGTGTGGATCAGGCAGGATCCATGTCATCCGGTCTGTTCGGTGCTGGCAAGAAGCCTGCACGCACTGCGTCGGCTGTACCTCAATTCCTGCAGGACCGCGACGAACCGGCAGAGAGTAATTCTGTGAACGTGGCATCGGATACCACCGGTGCCGTGACCGGAAAAACCGATTCTCCGGCCTCAGTCGTCCATGAAGCATTGCAATTTTATCCGGCCAGAGTCGAACACCTGAAGGTCGAAGAAATATCTGATGTGATGCAGGAAGCAGAATTCTGGGTATCGCTCAATGATCCCGGTCGTGCGATCGAAATCCTCGAGCCTTACGGTAATCTTGAGCAGCCCGAATCACCGATGCCCTGGTTATTTCTGCTGGATTTGTACCGTGATTGCGATAATCAGACCCTCTACGAAGCCTTGCGCGAGCGGACTATCCGCATCTTCAATACCCGCATCCCCGGCTGGGATGAAGTCCCGGACGTTGCACCAGCGGCCAGTCTGGAAGATTTCCCACATGTTGTCGAACAGATCTCCGCGTTGTGGGAAACCGATCAAATCCTTCCCTATCTCGAGAGCCTTATGCTCGACAAACGTGACGGTATCCGGCGTGGCTTCGATATCGAGGTCTATCAGGAAATCATGTTGCTGTTATCGATTGCCCGAGGTTTTAGTCCGGCTCAGCGCACCGGTAGCGTGAAAGACACGCCTGGTCTGACGCTGGAATAGCTATTCGGTTTTACCCTGGAGAATTACAACGATGATCAAACTCGCCGGCTTTGCACTCAGCAATTACTACAACAAGGTCAAGCTGGTTCTGCTGGAAAAGAACATTCCGTTCGAGGAAGAGCTCGTCTGGACGGATAAATCAGCCGGCTTGCTAGCCAAGTCTCCGCTCGGAAAAATTCCGTATATCGAGACCGAAGAGGGGGCATTGTGCGAGTCGCAAGTCATCGTCGATTATCTCGAGCAGCGTTATCCGCTTACTCCATTGTTACCGGCTGATCCGTTTGCCGCAGCCAAACTCAAGGAATTGATCACGATGATCGAGTTGCACCTTGAACTGGTCGCTCGCGAGTTGTACGCCGAAGCTTTTTTTGGCGGAAAAGTTAGTGAGGAGACCAAAACCCGGACACACAAACTGCTCAAGCGCAACGTCGCTGCCTTCGCGCATCTGGCCAGATTTGCGCCCTACGTGGGAGGCACTGAGTTCAGCTTGGCGGACTGCGCCGCACTGGTCCATCTGCCGCTGATCTCCATCGCATCGAAGAACGTGCTGGGCGAGGATGTGCTGGCGGATCTGCCTGTGCGTGACTATCTGGCCATGCTTGCCCAAAGACCACACGTGCAGCGCGTCAATGCCGATCGCAAGATCAACCAGGACTTGATGGCAAAGCGGACTAGCAAACCGGTCTGATTTACAAATCGGCATCACTGCCCCACAGCTGATGCATATTGAACCTGACAGATGCCGCATCGGCATGCAAAACCTCGCGTATTTTGGTCAGCGCCCGTGCCGTGTCGCGCTTGATCGGAAACGCCAGAGGAGCGCCACGCGGGCCGAGCAGCGCGTGCACGATAGGCGTGGTAGAACTTCCTCCCTTGCCGGTCACGACGCCGATTTCACCATTTTCCAGTTTGACGAAGGTCCCGCACGGATAGATTCCCAGTTCGCGCAGGAAGATGGCAGCCAGGTTGGCATCGATCTTGTTTTTTTCGTTCAGCAGAATGTCGCGCAAGGCCGCGTTAGGTAACATTTTCTTGCGGTAGGTACGTTCAACTACCCGTGCGCAATATCGGTCGGCCAGCACCAGCAGTTTGGCATTGCTCATCATATCGGCACCACGCTTGCCGGAAGAGTATCCGCTTCCGTCCTCGTTTTCATGATGCTGCAGGATGCAGTTCAACCACTCTTCGTCCTCGACTCCTGCTTCGCGCAAGAGCCTGACGCTTTCCGCCGGATGCCGGTAAATGACTTTCCGTTCGCTGTCGGTGAGTTCATTGCCATTGTCTTGCAGGTGACCGTGCTCGCGCAGCATGCCCAGGTTCATGGTCAGCGCGGCAGCGGTCACCGAGATCATTTCTGTCTCGGTCTTACCGTTCTTTGCACCGACGTACGCCACCAGAATGGCGGTATCGATACAGTGCCGGACCGCATACTCGCCGATATCCTGATTCAATAAAATTGTCGCCACTGCCACATCACTATTGATCGAAACCGCATAGCGGATGGCTTTCGCGACCTCGGTGATCTTGGCTTGCACCCCGGTTTCATTGCCGATGTTAAAGAGCAGCCGCTCAAGTCGCTTGATGGCTTGATTGATGATGCGCAAGGCGGAGACACGCTCCGGCTTGACGATGGGGGAGCTTTCTTTTTTCGACTGGCCGGCACTTCCACTGATGAACAGGCCGCGTTCGATCAGACGCTCGATCTGGAGTCCGCCTTGAACGATCTGGCCCTGTCTTAATAATAAATGACCCGCCAGGTCGGTGATGTCCCAGGGGAGCGGCTGTCCGGAGACGATATCGGCAAGGTTGATGCGGCGTTGTTCCATGCGTGCCCCCGGAAGTGCGCCATGCTGGCTGGCGTCTTCGTCTGACGCCGCTGTTTGACGCTACTAAAAATTACTCCAAAGAATAACTATCTGTGGGAAACATGATTGCATGGAAATGATTTTCGGTATGTTGTTAACAGTTACTGTTGGTTTAAATGTCTTCAGATAGTGGCGTGGCAGCGCTCCATGATTCGGGCTTGAGGATCTGGAACAAGCCAGACCGGCGAGTTTTTGAGGCCAACTTCAGCAGCGCCTTGTCTTTGGTAATCAACACCGATGCCCGGGCATCACGGGCCAGTTCGAGGAATTTTTGATCATCACGGTCCTTGCAGACTGGCAGTCGTACTGCTCCCGGCTCCGCAGCGATATCTGGCAAGCAGCGGATGGCTGCGTCGAATTCGGTCATGCTGCGCTGCCGTTCGGTGTCATCAAGTTTTAATTGTGCATAGCCCAGCACGATCAGCCATTCCATCCTGCAATCGGCACGGGTGACCGCCTCGACGGTGCCATCCTGCAGCGCTGTGACCAGACGATGCCAGCGCGGATCCCGGAACACAAACAGGTCAAGGCAGACGTTGGTGTCGATAACGATGCGCTTGGGTATCATTGGGCCTGCCCATTATTTTTACGACTGCAATTCATGCTCATCGTTTTATCTCCTGCCAAAACCCTCGACTATGCCACAGCGCCTGCCAGGGAATTTTCTACCACTGCCGATTTCATTGATCACTCGGCCGCACTGATCGATATCCTGCGAAAAATGACACCTGCCGAGGTCGGCACATTGATGCACATTTCCGACCCGCTCGCGCAGCTCAACGCGACGCGTTATCTGAGTTGGGAAACAGTTGCCACGACCGCCAATGCCAAGCAGGCGGTGCTCGCGTTCAACGGCGATGTGTATGAAGGGCTGGATGCGGTCTCGCTCGAACCGGCGCAACTTGATTACCTGCAGGCGCACTTGCGCATTTTGTCCGGCTTGTACGGCGCACTGCGCCCGCTCGACCTGATGCAGCCGTATCGTCTTGAAATGGGTACCCGGCTGGCGACGTCGCGCGGCAAGGATCTCTATGCCTACTGGGGTGATACGGTGACCGATGCGCTCAATGCACAGCTTGATGCAGAAGACTCGGCCACGCTCATCAACCTGGCGTCGGAAGAATATTTCAAGGTGGTTCGGCCGGCGCGGCTGACGGTTCCTGTCATCACGCCGGTCTTTCAGGACTGGAAAGATGGTCGGTACAAGATCATTTCGTTTTACGCAAAACGGGCACGGGGATTGATGACGCGCTATGCGGCAGAGCACCGTATTACCGAAGCCGATGGCCTGCGCGAGTTCAACCTTGCCGGGTATGCCTTCGATGCGGATGCATCGGACGCGTCGCATTGGATGTTCCGGCGTCGGATTGCGGATTAAAAAAAAGACCTCGCAGCGAGGTCTTTTTTGATTTGATTTACCAGATTTTCCACCACGGCGCGTTGTCTTTGGGACCGCCGCGATAGTAGACACTGTTCGGAAAATTCTGCTTCATTACGCGACCGGCATCATCACGCAACTCCGGCATGCCGAGTTCATCATAGCTGCGCGTCATGACAAACAGCGCTTCTTCGGTGGCCGGTGCCGTCGGATATTCCTTGACCGCAAACTGGGCACGGTTGACTGCCGCCACGTAAGCGCCACGCCGGAAGTAATAATTGGCGACATGGACCTCGTGCTGGGCAATCGCATTGACCAGGTATTTCATGCGCAGCCGCGCGTCGGCTGCGTAGATACTGTCAGGAAAACGTTCGACCAGTTGCTTGAACGATTCGAAGGCTTCGTGTGCGGCTTTCGGATCGCGTTCAGTCGCATCCTGGCGGGACACGAAATCAAACAAACCGAGCTTGTCATTGAAATTGATCAACCCGCGCAAGTAGTACATGTAGTCGACGTTCGGATGATTCGGATGCAGCTTGATGAAGCGCTCGACGGCGGCCAGCGCCTGTGCCTGGTCGCTCTGGCGGTAGTAGGCATAGGCCACTTCCATCTGGGCTTGCTGGGCGAACGTACCGAACGGATAACGTGATTCGAGTCGCTCGTAATATTTGATTCCGGTTTCGTAGTTGCCGGTTGAGATTTCGTCGCGTGCCTCCGCGTATAATTTGGCCGCCGACCAGTTTTTGGTTTCGTCGATTTTCTCCGGCAACAGGCCACATGCCGAGATCGTGAATACCAGCGCCAGTGCGGCGCATTTCAATAATTTGTTTCGCATAGTCTTTGCAAGAATCGCTTCGTGAATTATTTCGTGAATTACTGCGTCAATCGCTACGTGTATTTATTTGTGAATTTTTAGTACTAATTTAATGGGCTGATTATAGCCGATGGGACTTGCCGTGAGATTAACGCCACCGCTGAACGATGCGGAAAACCTGCCCGAACTCGATATCGACGAGCAGGAAGAATACACCGGCGGCCTGCCCGACATGCCGCCGATTGAACTGGACCTGACTCCCGGCGACTGCGGCGACCGATTGGACAAAGTCGTTGCCCGACTGGTTCCGCAGTTTTCGCGCAGCCGCATGCAGCAATGGATAGACGACGGTTTTGTCACCGTCGACGGCAAGGTCGGACGTACGCGGATGACAGTGTACGGTGACGAACATATCGTCGTCCTGCCACAAGCTGCGCCGGAAGACACCGCCTTTGCCCCCGAAGAAATGGCGCTCAATATCGTCTATGAAGACGAGGCCATCATTGTCGTCAACAAGCCGGCCGGTCTGGTCGTGCATCCCGGCTCGGGCAACTGGTCCGGCACCTTGCTCAATGGCTTGCTGCACTACTGGCCGGCGCTGATTGGTGTTCCGCGTGCCGGTATCGTGCACCGCCTCGACAAGGACACCAGCGGTCTGATGGTCGTGGCCAAGACCCTCGAAGTGCACACCGATCTGGTCCGCCAGCTCGCTGCCCGCACGGTCAAGCGTGAATACTTTGCGCTGGTCTGGGGCACGCCAAATCTCAGCGGCACGATCGATGCCTCAATGGGCCGTCATCCGCGTGACCGGATCCGGATGGCTGTGCTCGAAAGCATGTCCGCCAAGCCGGCCATCACGCATTTCGAACGGATTGAATCGGGCTTGCTGGATCGTCGTCCTGTCAGCTTGATGCGCTGCCGTCTCGAAACCGGTCGTACCCACCAGATTCGCGTTCATATGCAATCGATCGGCTTTGCGCTGGTCGGCGACACGCTCTACGGCAAGCAGCATCTGGCACCGGCGTTCCATCGCCAGGCCTTGCAGGCACGCCGGCTCGGACTGGTCCATCCGGTCACCGGCGAAGACGTCGAATGGCGCGTGCCGCTGGCCGATGACTTTGCGGCACTGATCGCTTCGGCCGAGATTCCCGAGCCGGACATGATGGACGACTCCTACCTGGAGCACGACGAGGAGTAAGGAGTGACGATACTGGCATTCGACTGGCCGGACATGCCGCGCGATGTCCGCGCGATCAGCACGACGCGTGGCGGCGGCATCAGCTTGTCGCCCTTCGATGATGGCGCGCAGGGTGGCGGCCTGAATCTGGGAGCGCATGTCGGTGATGTTGCCGCATCGGTTCAGCATAACCGCGAGCGCTTGCGCGCCCTGTTGCCGGCTGATCCCGTGTGGCTGGCGCAAGTGCACGGGAGCGACGTACTGGATGCCGCTCAGGTCGACGGCGTGCCACAAGCCGACGCCAGTGTCACTGATTCGTCCGGCGTCGTCTGCGCAATCCTGACGGCAGATTGCCTGCCGGTGCTGATGTGCGATGTGGCCGGCACTGTCGTCGGTGCGGCCCATGCGGGCTGGCGCGGACTGGCCGGTGGCGTGCTGCAAAACAGCGTAGCCGCGATGCAGAAAAAAGGCGCAGGCGAGATCCTGGCCTGGCTTGGTCCGGCCATCGGACCGCAGCAATTTGAAGTCGGCAGCGAGGTGGTCGAAGCTTTCGTTGCCGGTAATCCGCTGGCGGCAGCGGCCTTCACGTCTCGTCCGGGAATCGCCGGCAAATATCTGGCGGACCTGTACCAGCTTGCACGTCTGGTGCTGGCAGGGCAGGGCGTCTTGCGGGTGGCTGGTGGCACGCATTGCACGTTGACCGAGCGCGAGCGGTTTTACTCGTTCCGGCGTGATGGCCAGACCGGCAGGATGGCGTCGCTGATCTGGCTGGAGGAATAGGTCGTTGTTACGGCGCGGACGAGTTGTCGTTCGCGGCTTCTGCATCAGCAAGACGTTTGGCTTTCTCTGCTGCTTGCCGTTTTCGCTTGCGTTGAGGCGACCCCATCACGTATAAAATGACCGACAACGGAAAAGCACAATAGAAAAAAAAGGTCATCAAGCCAGCAATAAAAGAGACTTCCGTCATTGCCATTAGCAGGACGACATACACCCAGGCGATGGCCACCAGATACAAATACATGTTCATTCCGTTCGATACCGATAAACCGTAACGATACCCGAAACGATGAGGCCCGCATGACCCGACCAGATCCGCTTGCCGCAATGCCCGCCTGGATGGCCCAGTTGGCCGACACGACCCAGTGGCAGAATTTGCTGAAGCCCATGCAGTTTCCTTCGACACCTGCAGGTCAGCCGACGATTCCCGGCCTGCCTGCCGCAGAATTTGATCCGGCCGTGATGGCCTCCTTGCAGGCCAAGTACATGCAGGAGCTCGGATCGTTATGGACAAGCACGATGAGCGCGCCGGCAGCGGCAATTGCCGACAAGCGCTTCGGCGCACCGGCATGGCAAGCCAATCCGATGGGCAGCTTCAATGCCTCAGCCTACTTGCTCAATGCGAAGTTCCTCAATGCGATGACCGATGCCGTCAAGGCCACGCCCAAGGTCAAAGAAAAAATCCGCTTCAATGTGCAGCAAATGATCGACGCGATGTCGCCGGCAAATTTTCTGGTGACCAATCCCGAAGCACAGCAATTGCTGCTGGAGACCAAAGGCGAAAGCCTGTCGCGCGGCCTGACCCAGCTGTTGGCCGACATGCGCAAGGGCCGCATTTCGCAGACCGATGAAACCGCCTTCGAAGTCGGCAAGAACGTCGCCACCACCGAAGGTGCCGTGGTCTTCGAAAACGAACTGTTCCAGCTGCTGCAATACAAACCGCTGACCAAGACGGTATTTGAACGGCCGCTGCTGATCATGCCGCCGTGTATCAACAAGTACTACATCCTCGACCTGCAACCCGAGAACTCGCTGGTGCGCTATGCGGTCGAGCAGGGCCATACCGTATTCCTGATTTCATGGCGCAATCCGGATGCCTCGCTGGCGCATCTGACCTGGGATGACTACATCGAACTGGGTGCCTTCGAAGCGATCGCTGTCACGCAGCAAATTTCCGGGCAGGAGCAGATCAACGCGCTCGGGTTTTGCGTCGGCGGCACCATCCTCTCGACGGCGCTGGCGCTGCTGTTTGCGCGCGGCGAAAAGCCGGTGTCCAGCCTGACCTTGCTGACGGCCTTCCTCGACTTCACCGATACCGGCATCATCGATGTGTTCGTCGATGAAGAAGCGGTGGTCAAGCGCGAACAGGCGATCGGCCAGGGCGGCCTGATGGAGGGCAAGGAATTCGCCCAGACATTTTCCAGCCTGCGCTCCAATGATCTGGTCTGGAGCTATGTCAAATCCAACTACCTGAAAGGCGAAGCGCCGCCGGCGTTCGACCTGCTGTACTGGAATTCCGATAGCACCAATTTGCCGGGACCGATGTTTTGCTGGTACCTGCGCAATACCTATCTCGAGGACGGCCTCAAGCATCCGGGCAAGGTCAGCGTGCTCGGCGAGCCGGTCGACTTCGGGCAGATTGCCGCGCCCACGTTTCTGTACGCGTCGCGCGAAGACCATATCGTGCCGTGGACCTCAGCGTATGCCTCGATGGCGCTGCTCAATCCCAAGCATCCGAAACTGAACCAGTTCGTCGTCGGTGCCTCCGGCCATATCGCCGGCGTCATCAACGCGCCAGCCAAGAACAAGCGCAGTTTCTGGAGCAATGACAAGGTCGCCAAGTCGGCCGCAGAGTGGATGGAAAAATCCACCGAGCAGCCCGGCAGCTGGTGGCCATCATGGGCAGCATTCCTGCAAAAGCACGCGGGCAAACAGGTCAAGCCGCGCGCCTACGGCAATGCCGATTTCCCGGTCATTGAACCTGCACCGGGCCGTTACGTCAAAGCCAAATCCAGCTAACTTTACGGAGGAGTCATGGCACAACATATCGCTTACGTGACCGGTGGGATGGGGGGAATCGGTACCCCGATTTGCAGGCGGCTCTGCAAGGAGGGCTACACGGTCATCGCCGGTTGCGGCCCGAACTCGCCGCGCAAGGACAAGTGGCTGGCCGACATGCGCAGCCAGGGCTGCATTGTCCACGCCTCGGAGGGCAATGTGGCTGACTGGGATTCCACGGTGGCCGCGTTCGAGAAAGTCCGGGCTGAAGTCGGCGTGGTCGATATCCTCGTCAACAATGCCGGCATCACCCGCGACGGCCAGTTCCGCAAGATGCTGAAGTCGGACTGGGATGCGGTCATCGATACCAATCTCAATTCGCTGTTCAACGTCACCAAGCAAGTCATCGAAGGCATGATTGCGCAGGGCTGGGGCCGCATCATCAATATCTCGTCGGTCAATGGCCAGAAAGGGCAGTTCGGCCAGACCAATTATTCGACCGCCAAGGCCGGCTTGCACGGCTTCACGATGGCGCTGGCACAGGAAGTCGCCACCAAGGGCGTCACCGTCAACACGGTTTCTCCCGGCTATATCGGAACCGACATGGTGCGGGCCATCCGTGCCGACGTGCTCGACAAGATCGTCGCCGGCATCCCGGTAAAGCGGCTCGGAGAGCCCGATGAGATCGCCTCGATCGTGGCCTGGATCGCTTCCGACGAAGGCGGCTATGCAACCGGCTCCGACTTTTCGCTCAATGGTGGCTTGCACATGGGCTGAGGGATTGCCGGCAGCATTTTGCTGCATTGCAGATGGCTATTCCTGAAAGACAAGAAACCCCGTTGACTACGGCGGTAGCGGGGTGGTTTGACCCTATAATGAGGATCCCGAAAAGAACGAACGTTCAATTCGGTAGTGATTAACGATGATGCGTTGCGACGCAATAAGTGGAAGTTTCTATGAACAGTGTTAAAAATGTTGCCGAGCGACTGATCAAGAAATACCCGAACCGCCGTTTGTATGACACCCAGACCAGTTCCTACATCACCCTGGTTGACGTCAAGCAGCTGGTGCTGGACAACGAAGTCTTCATGGTCATTGATGCCAAGACCAACGATGACCTGACCCGCGCGATTCTGCTGCAGATCATCCTTGAAGAAGAGTCGAACGGTTCGCCGATGTTTTCCAGCGAAGCGCTGTCGCAGATCATCCGTTACTACGGGCATGCGATGCAGGGAATGATGGGCAACTACCTTGAAAAAAACATTCAGGCTTTCATCGATATCCAGAACAAGCTGACTGAAAATTCCAAGGGCATGTACGAAGGCAAACCCTTCAGCCCCGAAATGTGGACCCAGTTCATGAATGTCCAGGGACCGATGATGCAAGGCATCACCAGCAATTACATCGAGCAGAGCAAGAGCCTGTTCGTGCAGATGCAGGAGCAGATGCAATCCCAGACCAAATCGATGTTCGGTGCATTCCCGTTCAATCCGCTGGATCCGGCGAACAAGAAGTAAGTCGTCAAGAACCCGTCCGGTTCGGGGCGGCGCAGAGGGTACAATGGCGGCTTCGCTTTTTGTGCCTTTTTTTTACGCTCCCATTCCATGTCCAGCCCATCTGTCGTCATTCCTGTTGCCGTTCTTCCCGTCGCCGCTCCCAAAGTCGGTTTTGTCTCGCTCGGTTGTCCCAAAGCGCTGGTCGACTCCGAACAAATCCTGACGCAATTGCGCGCCGAAGGCTACGAGACCGCCAAGTCCTACGACGGTGCCGACCTGGTCATCGTCAACACCTGCGGTTTCATTGATGCCGCCGTGCAGGAATCGCTAGACGCCATCGGCGAAGCGCTGCACGAAAACGGCAAGGTCATCGTCACCGGCTGCCTCGGTGCAAAGAAGGATGCCAACGGCGAAGACATCATCCTCAAAGTCCATCCGAAAGTGCTGGCCGTGACCGGTCCGCATGCGCTCGGTGAAGTCATGGATGCAGTGCACATCCATCTGCCAAAACCGCATGCGCCATTCCTGGATCTGGTGCCGCCGCAAGGCGTCAAGCTGACGCCCAAGCATTTTGCCTACCTGAAAATTTCCGAAGGCTGCAACCACCGCTGCAGTTTTTGCATCATCCCGTCGATGCGCGGCGACCTCGTCTCGCGCCCGATCGCCGAAGTCATGCTCGAAGCCGAAAACCTGTTCAAGGCCGGCGTGCGCGAACTGCTGGTGATCTCGCAAGACACCAGCGCCTACGGCGTCGATGTCAAATTCCGCATGGGATTCTGGAATGGCCGTCCGGTCAAGACCCACATGACGCAGCTGGTCGAAGCGCTCGGCGAACTGGCCAAGAATTACGGCGCATGGGTCCGCCTGCATTACGTCTACCCGTATCCGCATGTCGACGCGATCATCCCGCTGATGAACGAAGGCCACATCCTGCCGTACCTCGACGTGCCGCTGCAGCACGCCCACCCCGATGTCCTCAAGCGCATGAAGCGTCCTGCCAATGGCGAAAAAAACATCGAGCGCATCCAGGCCTGGCGCGCGATGTGTCCCGACATCACGATCCGCTCGACTTTTATCGCCGGCTTCCCGGGCGAGACCGACGCCGAGTTCGAGTACCTGCTGGACTTCCTGAAAGAAGCCGAAATTGACCGCTTGGGCTGCTTTGCCTACTCGCCGGTCGAAGGCGCGACTGCCAACGCGCTCGACAACCCGGTACCGGAAGAATTGCGCGAAGAGCGCCGCGGCCGCGTGATGCTGCTGCAAGAACAGATCTCGACCAAGCGCCTTAAGGCCAAGGTAGGCAAGACCCTGCGCGTGCTCATCGATGCACTCGACGGCAGTGGCGGTGTTGGCCGCTCGTCGGCCGATGCGCCTGAAATCGATGGCGTCGTCTACGTCAAGCCGCCATTCGAACCGCATCGCAAACTCAAGGTCGGCGACTTTGTCGAGGTAGAAATC
>AEPR01000079.1 GCA_000195205.2 Oxalobacteraceae bacterium IMCC9480
CAACAAGAAGGCCGAATTATTCCTGTGGACCGGTAACTGCGTGCCGTTGGCCAGCGCGATTGCCGAAACCGTCAAGGACGGATTCCTGAACATGAACGGCGGCGATACCCGCATCAACGCCAGCAACAACTCGTGGACCGCGATTGCCGCGCAAGGCGTGCGCAAGAATGGCTGGTACCAGGTGTTCGCCCCCAACCAGAATGAAAACGTCTACACCAACAACTGGACCGGTCCGTTCTACGGTTTCGAGCGCGTCATCGAAACCTACCAGCTGACCGGCGCACCGTATCGCTTCAAGCCGGTCGACATTTATTACCACGCGTATTCGGCCACCAAGCCGGCCTCGATAGCGGCATTGCACAAGGTGTATGGCTGGGCGACTGCGCAAGCGTTCACGCGGGTTTTTCCATCGCAGTACGTGCGCAAGGTGCTCGATTTTGAAACCACCACCATCGCGCGCGAACTGGGTTCGGACGATTTGCTGGTGCGCACCGGCGCCAGCCTGCGCACCTTGCGCATGCCGCCCGGTGCTGCCCTGCCATCGCTGCGCGATAGCAGCGGCGTGGCCGGTGTCGCGGCCGGTCCATCGGGCGATTACCTGACACTGACTTCGGCCCGGGTGCGCCTGTCGGCCCGTCCCGACCAGGGCGGCGTACGGGTCGAGCAGATCAACGGCAGCATCAGCGACTTCACCCGCACGCGCGATGGCGCGAGCGAACAATTGCGCTTCACGGCCACGGCCAACGAAGCGATCACGCTGACGCTGGCGCAAGCCGGCGGCTGTCGCGTCAGTGCCGACGGCAAGGCGGTCGCCGCCAGCGGCAGCGCTGCGCGTTACGTGCTCGATGGGGGCGACGTATTGCCGCAGCGTCGCGTCATTACCGTGCGCTGCGCAGCATGATGAGCAAGCCTGACATCCCGCGTCCGGTCAACCAGCGCCATGGTGCCTGGTATTCGCGCGACACCGGCTATGAACGCATGGCGCTGTTTTCGCCGTGGACCATCGCCGGCTTCGGGCTGGCGGTCGGGTTTGGCCTGCTGCTGGTGTATCCGCATCGCACGCTCGAGCAGAAGCTGGCCTCGAGCGAACTCAACAGCAAACCGGACCGGCTCACCGTCGAGTACCTGAAAGTATTTTTGAAAGCCGAGCCCAATGCGCTGGCGCTGCGTCGTGCACTGGTCGGCCAGCTGGTGCGGCTGGGTTCCTACGCCGAAGCCCGCGAAGCGATGCGGCCCCTGCAGCGGGCCAGCGATCCGGCCATCCAGCGCGATGCCGAATGGCTGGAGTTGAGCATGCTGGAAGGCGAAGCGTATGCCTTGTCAGCGAGCACGCCGGCGCGTGAAGTTGCGATGCAGCGCGTGCGTGCACAGCTGCGCGTGCTGATCGGGTTGCCGCAGCAGGATTCGCAACGCCTGCTGGTGCTGGCGCGCACCGCGTTGTCCGCCGGCGAGGTGGATGTGGCGGCGCTGGCGTATCAGAAAATTGCCGCGCGGCCGGAAATCCTGGCACCGGAAATCTATGCCGAAGCCGCACGCGCTGCGCTCGGCCTGGGCGATTACCGGGTTGCGGCCAACCTGTATTTTCGGGCCATGGTCTACACCCGCGTGATCGACAAGCGACGGGATTATTTTTTTGCGGGAATGCGCACACTGCAAGCCAGCGGTGAGGCCGGCGACCTGATCGCCAGCGCCGATCAGCATGTCGGCACGTTGATCGACGACACCGCGACACTGAAATTTCTGGCCCGGCTGGCGCAGTCGGCCAACCGGCTCGATGCGGCCGAGCGGTATGCAAAACAGCTGCTGAAGTTATCGCTGCTGGAGCGCTGGCAGGGCAGGCAGCTGGCCAGCTGGCAAAGTCCGGCGCAGTTTTATGCCGGACTGAACCGCGTCGATGCCGGGCCATTGCGCCTCGTCAGAATCGCCGATACCAGTGCGCCCGGACTGCCGTTCGATGACGACGCCTACACGCTGAGCTACACGATTTTTCTGGCCAATCGCAACCTCAACGATGCCCGTCGCGTGGCCGAATCGGCCGTGCTGCAGCGTCCCGCCGATGCCGCCTGGCGCAAGCGGCTGGCCCAGGTCAACCAGTGGAATACGGCACCGGAAGCGGCGCTGCCGCAATGGCTGGCGTACGCAAGACTGAGTGGCGACGAAGCCGCCTGGGACACGGTGCTGCAGCTCGGCAGCGGCCTGGCCGACATCGATGCACAGGTCGCCGCGATTGCCCACAAGGCCGAGCGCGAACCGGCCAGCGTGATCTGGCTGGAACGCCTGTTGCAAGTGTTCGAAGCCAGCGGCCAGCCCGAACGCGCACTGGCACTGCTGCGTACCCGCCTGTCGCACAAATCCTTGCCTGCCTTGCGGCGACGCGAACTGGATTTGCTGGCCACGCTGGCCGAGCGCACCGGCCATGACGATGAATCACTGGCTGCGTTGCGCCGGCTGCAAGCCGAATTCGGTACCGACAGTACGGTGGCGCTACGCATCGCCAACAACCTGTACCGCGCCAATCATCCGGCAGCCGCCTTCGCCGAACTGGAACGCGCCGGTGCGGTCGCACCGGTCAGCGATGGTGATTTCTGGCGCGCCTATGCCGAGCTGGCGATGCTGCTGCAAAACGACGCGGCCGCACGTACCGGCTTGCGCAGCCTGCTGGCTGGTGACATCCAGAACGACAATGACCTGACCAACCTGATCGGCTTGCTGGAGGTATCGCAACCGCTGGCGGCGGCGCAGCTGGCCGAATTTGCCTACGCCAGCAAGGGCAATCCGCGCACCGCGCTGCAGGCGCTGAACCTGCGCGCGCGGCTGGCCGACTGGGCCGGTGCGCGGGCGCTGCTGGCGCGGCTGACGCCGGAACAGCGCCGCCTGCTCGAACAGGATCCGGCTTTCCTGACGCTGCGTGCCTCGATTGCGCAGTCCGGCAATGACCTCGACGGCGCGCTGCGCGACATGCGTGCGGCGCTGGCCTTGCGGCCCAACGAGATGGATATGCGCGCCGCGCTACTGTGGATGCTGGTCGCCAAACGCGATACCGTCGAGCTCAACAAAGCGCTGTCGCTCTGGGCAGCCGATGCCGAAACCAACGCCGTGCTGTGGGATCCGTACGCAGCCGCGAACATGTCGCTGAACCGGCAGGACCGGGCGCTGCACTGGTTCCGCAAGGGCGGCTTCCGCAGCGACGATTACCTGTGGCTGATGAGCTATGCCGAAGTGCTCGATGCGGTCTCGCAAAAAGAACAGGCCTGGCGTATCCGCCGCCATGTCTGGCTTGACCTGCGCAAACCCGACGTGCTGCGCAAGGCCAATCCGGACCAGCTGATCACCTTGCGCGACCGGCTGGTCGCGGTGGCGCCGCTGTTCATGAACGGCGACGGGGCCGACCGCGTGATGCGGGCCCTGCTGCGCGCCGACATCAGCACGCTGGTGGCCTTCGTGCCACCACAAGCACCGCCGCGCACCGGCCGCGAAATGCTGGCCCGGCTCGACCAGCCCGACCCGGTCCAGCTGCCGTCGCTGCAGCAGCGCGACAAGCAGCGCGCCGCCCAACGCAGTAGCGCACCGATGGACGCGCTGCTGGCACCGGCACCGGCTGACCGCCCGCAGGACGATGCACGCCTGACCGCCAGCGCGCGTGAACTGGCGCTGGCGTATGCACTGAACCGCAATGCCAACGACCTCGCGGCGGGCTGGTTCGCCAGCCGGTTTGCCGGCCAGCTGGACAAACCGCTGTGGGGCGAGCTGTCCCTGCTGCTGGCGGCAGAAGATCGCACACAATTAAATCGCTTGCTAGACGATGTGCCGGACTGGCTGCCGATGTACGACCGCATCGAAGCCGCGCAGCGGGCCGGTCGTCCGGGGCTGGCGCAGACGATGGCGTTCGACCAGCTGGCGCTGTTGCCTACCGATGAAGACCTGCACCTGCGGCTGACTACGATGACCACCGAGCAGCCGGCCAGTTTTTCGGCGACGGTGAACCAGATGACGGTGTCGCCGCTGTCGTCGCGCGAGACCGAATTGCAAACCAGCGTGAACCTCACGCCCGGCCTGCGGCTGACGGTGGCATTGACCGATCGCCAGTACAGCAGCCTCGACGACACCGCGCTGGTGAACCTGCCCGGCTCGGACCGCCAGCTCGAACTGAGCTTGCGCAAGCAGCTCGACGGCGGGTATGTGTCGGCCACCGTGCAGCAGCGCCAGGGTGCCGGTAGCAATACCGGCTTGCGCCTCGATTACAGCCTGACGCTGTCGCCATCGGTCAGCGTGGCCGGCACTGCCGGCGTGCGCCAGCTGGCCACCGAGTCGGCGCTGTTGCGGGTCGCGGCGATGCGCGATGGCGTCGAGTCGACCGTGACCTACGCGCTCAGTCGCGCCGAATACCTGCGCCTCGGCCTGGCCTGGCATCGCTATGCGTCGCAGGCCGGCAATGTGCTCGGCAGCGGCGGCAACTGGAATGTCGAAGCCGGCACCCACCTGCGCCTTGAATATCCGAACATCACGCTGCGCGCCTTCGCCTCCGGCTCGGCCTATCGCGACCGCAACCAGATCGATGCGCTGGTCGGTAACCTGCTGCCGGCCGGCACCGACCTGACCCAGATTCGCGCACTGCCGCTCAACGAACGGCTGGTCGGGATCAGCCTCGGCCTGGGCACCGTGATCGAGTCCCGTTATACCCGCGCCTGGCGACCCTTCGCCGAGCTCGGACTGACCCGCAGCGATGTCACCGGCGGCGGGGACAACCTGCGTGCCGGGATTGCCGGCAGCGTGCTGGGCCAGGACCTGATGACCTTGCGCGGACTGCGCACCAGCAGCAGCGCGGCGTCGCCGCAAGGCAGCCAGGAAGTCGGATTGGATTACAAATGGTTTTTTTAGAGGACTCTATGAAACAACACTCGCGTCGCCTGTTCCGCTCACTCGTTCTGGCCGCCGTCATCGGCCTGCTGGGTGCCTGTTCCACGCTGCATGTCGGCAGCGCGCCGGCGCTCGAAGCGGGAGCCAAGTGGGCCATCCTGCCCTTCGTGAACCAGACCGAAACACCGCAGGCCGGCCTGCGTGCCGAATCGATCGCCGAAAGCCTGTTGCGTGTCGATGGCGTCAGCAACCTGCGCCGCTATCCGGCCGCGCTCAATACCGAAACGCTGTTCGAGCCGATGGACCGCAAGCAGTTCGATGCTGCACTGGCGTGGGCGCGCGGTGAAAATATCCGCTACGCACTGACCGGCAGCGTCGATGAATGGCGTTACAAGGTCGGCATCGATGGCGAACCGGCCGCCGGCGTGACGCTGCAACTGATCGATGTCCAAAGCGGTCAGGTGCTGTGGGCCGCCACCGGTGGCAGCACCGGCTGGAGCCGCGAGTCCTTGTCGGGCGTGGCGCAGAAAATGCTCGCCAAGCTGCTGCGTCCGCTGCTGGTTGCGGCGCGCTGAGCGATGGCAGTCTTCTGGCGCGACCTGAGCCGGCGCGTGTTGCCACCGTCTAAAGCCGGCGTAACACCGGCCTGGGCCTGGAGCCTGGCGGCGCTCGAAGCGATCTTCCTGTGTGCGCTGGCGTTCGGGTTGAGCTGCTGGATCGCGCCGCAGGACCCGCTCGGCCTGGGCGCGCAATTCCCGTGGCTGTGGATCGTGCCGGCGCTGCTGGCGATGCGCTATGGCACCGCCATCGGCGTGACCGCGGTGGTGACCTTTATTGCCCTCTGTCTGCTGCTGCCGGAACTGGCCGCTTACCTGCCGTGGTCGCGCTCGATCGTGGCATCGGCGACCAGCCTGGCGGGGCAGGAATTCCCGAAAGCTTTCTTTCTGGGCGGGCTGGTGCTGACGCTGATCTGCGGCCAGTTTTCGGATATCTGGTCGGCCCGCACGCGGCGTCTGCGGGCGGTCAATGCCTACCTCGACGAGCGCCTCAATACGCTGACCAAAAACCATTTCCTGTTGCGTCTGTCGCATGAACGGCTCGAACAGGATTTGCTGGCCAAGCCGCTGACACTGCGCGAAACGCTGGCCCGCTTGCGCGAGCTGACGGCCAGTCAGCAAGCGGCCGATCCTGTCGAACTGCCCGGCGCGCGCGAGTTCATCCAGCTGCTCGGCCAGAGCTGCCAGCTCGAAATCGCCGCGCTGCACGGCGTCACCGGTACCGACCGCTATGCGGGCATGCCGACTGCCGTTCTGGGCGAGCCGGGCGTGCTGGATCAGGACGATCCGCTGGTGCGCTACTGCATTGCGCAAGGACGGCTGGCGCATGTCCAGACGACCGATATCACGCCGGCCGATCGCAGCGCCAGCCGCTATCTGATCTGCGCGCCGTTGCTACCGTCGGGCAGCGCGCCGGTCGGCTTGCTGGTGGTCGAGAAGCTGCCTTTTTTTGCGCTCAATGACGATGCGCTGCAATTGCTGTCGGTGCTGATCGGGTATTACGCCGATGGTGTGCGGCTCGGCCATGCGGTGCGCGCGGTGCTGGCGACGGTGCCGGACTGTCCTGCGGACATGGCGCTGGACCTGATGCGCTTGCAGCGTATCCGCGTCGAAGCCGGGATCGAAACCTCGCTGGTGGCGCTGGTGTTCGGCAAGGACGAAGAATCGCTGGACCGCTTCGAGCAGGTCAAGCGGCTCAAGCGCGGCGTCGACCTGTCGTGGGAACTGGCCGGCAACAGCCATGTGGCGCTGATCACCTTGCTGCCGCTGGCCTCGGCTGCGGCGGTCGACGGCTATCTGTTGCGCATCGAATCAGCCCTGCAGCAGCAGTTCGGCGGCGGCTTTGTCAGCAGCCAGATCACCACCCATACGGCGCGCCTAGGCCATGCCGATGCCGGCGAAACCTTGCTCGGACTGGTGCGTCGCTGTGCTGTATAAGCTGCTTTTCCTGGGCCTGTCATTCGAGTTCAGCTCGATCGGATTGCTGTTCGTCGGCAGCCACAGTGCCGCGCTGATCGGCAGTTACCTGTTGCTGCATGCGCTAGGTTGCGCGCTGCTGGCGCTGGTGCTGATGCTGCTGATTCCGGCGCGCTACCGGCGTCCGCGCGGCTGGGTGCTGGCCTACCTGTTTGCCTTCAACTTCTTCATGCCGATTGTCGGGCTGGTGTGCGTCACGGGAGGTTTGCTGCTCGGCTTCTGGTTGCCGCGCACGTCCGGCAAGGAGCCGTTCGAGATGGCCGGCCAATTGCGCTTCACGACCCATCGCAATCACGAAGGCACCGGGTTTCGCGGTGGCCAGGTGCGGGCGCAGCTGGGCAATAACCAGGCGCCGCTGGACCAGCGCCTGAAAGCGCTGGTGGCGGTGCAGGATACGCCGGCGCGCGCCACCGGCAGCCTGTTGCGCACGCTGCTGGCCGACCCGGCCGACGACATGCGGCTGCTGGCCTACGGCATCCTCGACGGCAAGGAAAAACAGATTACCCATCGCATCCTCGAAAGCCGGCGCCGGCTCGACCAGGCCGACCAGCCAGCCGACCGGTTCGGCCTGAACAAACTGGTCGCCGAACTCTACTGGGAATTGATTTATCAGGATCTGGTGCAGGGCGACATGCGCACTTTTTCTGCCGGCCAGGTACGCAAGTACGCGGTGCAGGCCTTGCAGTTGCGTACCGATGATGCCGGTGTCTGGTTTTTGCTGACCCGGCTCGAACTGTTCAGCGGCGATGTCGATGCCGCCGAGAGGGCGCTGGCCGAAGCGCGCAAGAACAATTTTGCCCGCGAACGCCTGCTGCCTTATCTGGCCGAATTACGTTTTCTGCAGCATCGCTACGACGAAGTGCGCGCGCTATTCGATGAACTGGCCGATCAGCCCGGCGTGCCGGCGCTGGCGCAGAGCCGGCGCTACTGGCGTCCCGAACTGCCGCGCGCACCGATTTACCTCTTGCCCGAAGGGGGCCGCACTTGAAACCTGATGCCACGATCAACCGCCGTGCCGACGATTGCGATGTGATGCTGCTGCTTGAAGGTACCTTCCCGTATGTCAGCGGCGGCGTCTCGAGCTGGGTCAACCAGATCATTCGCGGCTTTCCGCAGATCCGCTTCGGCATCTGCTTCATCGGCAGCCGGCGTGACGATTATGGCGACCCGAAATATGCGCTGCCGGACAATATCGTGCACTTCGAGGCGCATTACCTGCACGAGCGCCATGCCGCCCCGCTGGTGCTGCCGCAGGATGGCGATGTTGCGGCGTATGCGCAGATGGATGCACTGCATCAGCAATTGCGCGCGCCGGTGCGGGCCGATGCGCCGCAGGGGGCGATTTCGGCATCGCTGCATGCGCTGCTGCCGCTGATGCAGGACGGCGGCGCACTCGACGAGGCCTCGTTCCTGTACAGCCGGCAGTCGTGGCAGAGCATCGCTGAGAACTACCGCACCCATTGCACCGATCCCTCGTTCGTCGATTATTTCTGGACCGTGCGCATCATGCACACGCCGGTCTGGACGCTGGCGCGGGTGGCGCGACAACTGATTCCGGCGCGCGCTTATCACAGTATTTCGACCGGCTAAGCAGGGTTTCTGGGCGCGCTGCTGACGCAGCAAACCGGCCGGCCGCTAATCCTCTCCGAGCACGGCATCTACACCAAGGAACGCAAGATCGACCTGTTCCAGAGCGAATGGATCCACGACAACCGCGGCGTGTTCGAGAAGGATGCGTCGCAGCTGTCGTACTTCCGCGACTTGTGGATCCGCTTCTTCGAGGCGCTGGGACGGATGTGCTACGAAGCCGCCGGCGATATCGTTGCGCTGTACGACACCAACCGGTTGCGCCAGATTCAGGACGGCGCGCTGGCCGGACGCACACGCAATATCCCGAACGGTATCGACCTGCCGCGCTTTGCCGCCTTGCGCGTCTTGCGCCCGGCCACGCCGCCGCCGGTGCTGTGCCTGATCGGACGCGTGGTGCCGATCAAGGACGTCAAGACCTTCATCCGGGCGATGCGCACGGTGGTCAACCTGATGCCCGAGGCCCAGGGCTGGATCGCCGGTCCGGAAGACGAGGATCCCGAATACGCCGAGGAATGCCACAGCATCGCCGAAGGACTGGACCTGCAGGACAGGATCAGGTTTCTGGGTTTCCAGAAGGTCGATGCGCTGTTGCCGCAGATCGGACTGGTGGTCTTGTCCAGCATTAGCGAAGCCTTGCCGCTGGTGCTGCTCGAAGGCTTTGCCGCCGGCGTACCGGCCGTAGCGACCGATGTCGGTTCGTGCCGCCAGCTGATTCACGGACTCGGTGACGACGATCAGGCGCTGGGCGCGGCCGGCGCCATCGTCGGCATCGCCGAGCCGCAGGCACTGGCGCGTGCGGCGGTGGCATTGCTGACCGACCACAAGCGCTGGCAGGCGGCGCAGGCGGCCGGCATCGCGCGGGTCGAGCGCTATTACACGCAAGACCTGATGTTTGCCGACTACCGCCGGCTATACGACAAATCACTGCAGCAGGCCGATGCGCCAACGGTGCGCGCGGCAAGCTGCCCGATGCGCCCGCCATCGGCGCAACAAAGTCACTAGGAACTGAGACGTCATGGCCGGTATCGGATTCGAATTACGCAAGATCCTCAAACGCGACAACCTGATGTCGCTGATGCAGGCCTACACCTATGCGGCGGTGATCAGCTCGGGACCGTGGGTGCTGTCGATTGTCGGCATCCTGATCATCGGTGTGCTCAGTTACGCGATCGTGCTGCCGAACATGCTGATCGTGCAGTTTCAGGTCAGCATTACCTATGTGATTGCCGCCTCGCTGATTTTTACCGGACCGTTCCAGCTGGCCTTCACGCGCTTCACGGCCGACCGGCTGTTCGAGAAGAACAACGACGTCATCCTGACCAATTTCCATGCGGTGACGCTGGCCGTGACGGTGGTCGGCGGGATTGCCGGATTGCTGTGCGTGCTGTTCCTGTTTCCGGAGCAAAGCGTGATGTACCGGTTGCTGCTGCTGGCGGCGTTCGTGATCATGTCCAATATCTGGATCGCGACGATCTTTTTGTCCGGCATGAAGCAGTACAAGGAAATCGTCTGGATGTATTTGCTCGGTTATACGATCACGGTGCTCGCCGCGCTGGCGATGCGGCCATTCGGGCTGGAAGGATTGATGGCAGGCTTTGTGATCGGCCAGGCCTTGCTGCTGATGGGTATGACGGTCCTGATCCTGCGCAACTATCCGGCACAGAAATTCATCTCGTTCGAGTTCTTCGAACGCAAGCTGATGTATCCGACGCTGCTGTGCATCGGCCTGCTGTACAACCTCGGCGTCTGGGTCGACAAGTTCGTGTTCTGGTTCACGGCCGACACCAGCCAGGCCATCATCGGGCCGCTGCGCGCCTCGGTGATCTACGACTTGCCGGTGTTCCTGGCCTACCTGTCGATCATTCCCGGAATGGCGATTTTCCTGCTGCGCATGGAGACCGATTTTGTCGAGTACTACGACAAGTTTTATCAGGCCGTGCGCAGCGGCGGCTCGCTCGAAGCGATCGAGGAAGCCCGCAACGGCATGGTCGAAACCATCCGCCTCGGCATCTTCGAAATCATCAAGATCCAGACCATCGCGACGCTGCTGCTGATCGTGATCGGCGAGGCGACGCTGAAGTGGCTGGGGATCTCGACGCTGTATTTGCCCTTGCTGTACATCGACGTGATTGCGGCCGGTTTGCAGGTGGTGTTGCTGGGCATCCTGAACGTGTTCTTTTATCTGGACAAGCGGCGCATCGTGCTGGCGCTGTGCGCGACGTTTGTCGTGCTGAACCTGGCGCTGACGCTGGTGTCAGTGCAGCTCGGCCCGGCGTTTTTCGGGTACGGATTTGCACTGGCCTTGCTGGTGGTGGTGCTGGCGGGATTGGCGCTGCTGTCGCGCACGCTGGGGCTGCTGGAGTATGAGACGTTTATGTTGCAGTAGGCGGGGCAGTTGTTCTTCTGCAGCGCCCGGTGGAGGATGCCCCCGGGCGCTGACAGCACAATCAACTGTCGACTTACTGATCGTGACGCTCGTTGAAGATTTTGCGTGACTGGCGATTTTCAGTGCGTTGAACATGTCGCTGCTCGGCTGCCCCGACGTGTCCGTCAGCACCGGCCCTGGCTTGCAGTCGGCTTTCCCGGGCCTGACCACGCTCGAGTCGCGCTGCTTCCTCCTTGCTCAGCGATCCATCCTTGAGCCCGTTCCGGATGCGCTGTTCCTGGTTAACATTGCGTTGCACGTCGGCTTGCATGCGCTGGCTCGATGCCGAGTTCGGGTTGCCAGTCTGCGCATCGTGTTTCTCTGCGTAGATATCCCGGCTGACCTTGTTCTGCTGACGATTGATGCGCGCTTGTTCGGCGGGGGTGAGCTTGCCGTCTTTGAGTGCATTGGCTTCCATGTGGTCGATGCGGGCCTCTTTGCGTTCAAGGCCGGCAGCTTCCCGGGTGGTCAGCTGACCGGATTTCAAGCCTTCTTCAATGCGGGTTTGCTGATTGACGTCGCGCTGGACGGCGGTGGCACCTGTCGGATCAGGCAGGGCACGCTGGGCGAATGCGGTGGTGGATATCATGGTGACCATTGCCAGCATGACTAGGGGAATCGTTTTGGGCTTGAACATGCTCTTTCCTTTCGGGTGATAGGGCGAAAGAGTTTCGCCCTGAAGGCACGAAACGCGACCGCTACCGGCACGGTTTCACTTAAAGAGTAACCAGTGATACCAGTTGTTAGCAACCAATAATCAAGATGTGCTCAGGCCTTTTTTGTGGGGGTGGAGATGGCTGCCATCAGCGCTAAGGTTGCTTGTCAGCACGGTTCGTAGGCTGCAGGATTACCTTGAAGGCCATCGTCAATGATTTAAAAGTATCTATTCAAATTCAATTCAATTGTGATTAAATAGGTCTTTTCTCTGCTATGAAAACGACCATTATTTTATCTATTCATAATCTATGATAAATCCCAAAAAAGGCGACCAGATAGCGGCGCTCCGACGCCTCTTGTCGCGCCAGCCCGCAGATGCCGGAACCCTGTCGTCCGCATTGGGAATCAGCCAGCCGACCTTCTCACGACTGTGGCCGGCAGCCGGCAATGACGTCTGCGTTCTTGGTGCGGCACGGTCTACGGTGTATGGATTGCGCCGTGATTTGCGCGACCTTGGCAGCAAACTGCCGGTCTATCGTGTCGATGCCTCGGGAGAAACTGCTCATTTTTGTGACTTGATCGTCCTCGTCGGACACTGGTATGCGTATCAGCTCAACGGCAGTGCCGCAGTCAAGCTGTGTGAAGGCTTGCCGTACTTTCTCCAGGATCTGCGGCCGCAAGGTTTTTTGGGCAGGACGGTGCCGAAAGAACATGCTGACCTGGACTTGCTCGCGGATGTGCTGCAGTGGAGTGATGATGACGTGCTGTATTACCTTGCGCGTCGCGGCGAGAACAGCATGGGCGATCTGATCGTCGGGAATGAATCCTACCGCCGGTACCGGCAGCAAAGGACGGACGGTGTGCAGGACGCTATTGCCGGGGCGGAGCGATTCCAACGCTACCCGGAACTTGCCGCGCGCGCCTTGTCAGGCGAGGTGACAGGCTCTTCCGCAGGCGGCGAGCAACCAAAGTTTCTCGCGACGATATCAGGCGATGATCCCGACCAGCCGGGTCGCCATGTCATCGTGAAATTTTCAGCGGGCATAGACACGCCTGGCGGCCGGCGATGGGGCGATCTGCTGATTGCCGAGCACCATGCTTTGCAAACCTTGGCACGCAACGGTATTGCCGCAGCGAAGTCCGACATCCTGATAGCGCAGAATCGGGTGTTCCTGGAATCCACCCGATTTGACCGGCGCGGACTGCAAGGCCGGTTGCCGATGCTGTCATTGGCAGGCCTGGCAGGAGAAACCGGCGCGCTCGAACAATCCTGGACCACCGTGGCAAACCTGCTGTTTAACCAGCGCCAATTAACGCTGCCTGATTACACGGTTATCGAGCTGCTGGACTTGTACGGCGCGCTCATCGGCAACACCGACAGGCATCAGGGAAATCTGTCGCTGAGCTGGAAGCCGGGGCAGCAATACGCTTTGCTGCCGTGCTACGACATGCTGCCGATGCTGTATCGGCCGAACATGCAAGGTGAGGTGATTGATCGACGGCTGTCTCTGGATGCAATGGACAAGCTGGATCTGCGGCAGTTGCCGCGAGCCGCGATGCTGGCCGGCCAATTCTGGATCGCCGTACTGGCGGATGAGCGTATGTCGGACGACTTCAAAACGGTCGCGGCACGGCATCTGGACGATGCGGCACCGATGATGGTGTAGCAGGCTGTCCTGTCGTACTGCTGCGCCGTCACCGGGCCCGGCCGGGACAGCGCACCGGCCCCGTCAAGCCCAGGGCTTGATGACCACTTTCCCCATTACCTTGCGCGCCGCCATGTCATTCAAGGCCTGCGCGGTCTCTGCCAACGCATAGCGTCCGGAAATGCGCGGCTTGATCGTGCCGTCGGCCAGCCAGCCCATTAACTGCTGCATCGCTGCCTGGTTGGCTTTCGGTTCGCGCTTGGCGAACTCGCCCCAGAACACGCCGACCAGCGAGGCACCCTTGAGCAGCATCAGATTCAGCGGCAGGGCCGGAATCTCGCCGTTGGCAAAACCAACCACCAGATAACGGCCGCGCCAGCCGATCGAGCGGAAGGCCGGTTCGGCATAGATGCCGCCGACCGGATCGTAGATCACGTCCGGTCCCTTGCCATCGGTCGCCGCCTTGATCGCGCCGCGCAAATCTTCAGTGCTGTAGTTGATGGTCAGGTCGGCACCGTGCTCGCGGCAGACCGCGAGTTTTTCATCGGACGAGGCGGCGGCGATCACGCGGGCACCGAGCGCCTTGCCGATTTCGATGGCGGCCAATCCGACACCGCCGGCGGCACCCAACACCAGCATGGTTTCGCCGGCTTTCAGTTGGGCCCGGTCGACCACCGCATGATGCGAGGTGCCGTAAGTCAGCGTGATGGCGGCAGCGATATCGAAGTCCATGCCGGCCGGCATCGGCATCACGGCATTGGCGGCGACCACGATCTGCTGGGCGAACGCGCCTTGCGCACTGAAGGCGATGACGGAGTCGCCCGCCTTGTAGCGGGTCACGCCTTCGCCGACGGCCAGCACGACGCCGGCCAGTTCGCTGCCGGGAGTGAAGGGCAGGGCAGGCTTGAACTGGTATTTGTTCTGGATGATCAGTACATCGGGAAAATTTACGCCGGCGGCGCGGATCTCGATGGCAATCTCGCCCGGGCCGGGGACGGCATCAGGCAGCTCTTCGATGACCAGCGTGTCGGGCAGGCCCCAGGCATTGCAGACGATGGCTTTCATGGGTGTCTCCTCATGGCATGTGAATTAATAGAACGGTCGTTTGATTTTTTGAGTTTTTGATTATGCCGCAAATTCTTGCCGCGCCGACCTATTCCTGAGGACGCTTCGGGTAAAATCAGCCGCATGAAAATCTTAATCAGCAATGACGATGGTTACCTCGCCCCCGGTATCGTGGCGCTGGCCGATGCACTGGCTTCGATCGCCGAGATCGTTGTGGTGGCTCCGGACAGCAACCGTTCCGGTTCCTCCAATTCCCTGACGCTAGACCGGCCGTTATCCGTCTACAAGGCGGCTAACGGCTTTCATTTTGTCAATGGCACGCCGTCCGATTGCGTGCACGTGGCGCTCACCGGCGTACTGGCGTTCCGGCCCGACCTGATTGTCTCGGGCATCAACCAGGGCCAGAACATGGGCGACGACACGCTGTATTCCGGCACCGTCGCGGCCGCGACCGAAGGCTATCTGTTCGGCATCCCGTCGATTGCCTTCTCGCAAGTCGAGAAAGGCTGGGGCGAACTGGCGGCGGCGGCGCGGGTGGCACGCGAGATCGTGCAGCGCAAGTTCGATACGCTGGACAAGCCGTATCTGCTCAATGTCAACATTCCGAACCTGCCGTACGACGAGCTTGGCGAGATCGTCGCCACGCGACTCGGCAAGCGGCATCAATCGGAGGCAGTTATCCGCGCCATTGATCCGCACGGGCGCGAGATCTTCTGGATCGGCCCGGCCGGCCAGGCCCGCGAAGCCGGTGAAGGTACCGATTTTCATGCGGTTGCAAACGGCAGGATTTCGATCACGCCACTGCAGATCGACCTGACCCACAACGCCCAGCTCGACAGCCTCAAGAAAAGCCTGCGATGACCGACAAGGGCAAGCGCTTTCCATTGACGCTGTCCTCCCTGGTCGACAAGCCTGCCCGCGGCAGTTCCGGCTATGTGCCTCCCCGTGTTGCCACACCACAGACCGCTACGCGCAATGCGGCCGGACATGTCGCGCCGGTAGTGCGTCCTGCCGAGGCGCAGGAGCGCCGCGCCAGCGCGCTGCCGCAGCGCCAGCAACCGCTGGTGTCGGACAGTGTCCGGCGCGCGATGGTGATGCGCTTGTCGGCGCAAGGCATCCGGGACACCACGGTGCTGGCCGCCATGGAAGCGGTCCAGCGTCACCTGTTCATCGAGCCCGGGCTGGTCGCGCAGGCGTATGTGGATGCGTCCATCCCTATCGGTTATCACCAGACCATCTCCCAGCCGTATATCGTCGCGCGCATGATCGAAGTGCTGCGCGATGGCGGCCCGCTCAATCGCGTGCTCGAAATCGGCACCGGTTGCGGCTATCAGGCTGCAGTCTTGTCACTGGTCGCCAAGGAGGTGTACTCGATCGAACGGATTCGTCCCTTGCATGAGCTGGCGCGCACCAACCTGAGGCCGATGCGGATCGCAAATGTCCGTTTGCAGTACGGAGATGGTATGCTCGGTCTCTCGCAGGCAGCGCCGTTCGACGGCATCATCCTGGCGGCGGCAGGGCTGGAAGTTCCACAAGCACTGCTGGACCAGATGACGATAGGCGGCAGGCTGGTAGCCCCGGTCGGAGCCCGTCACCAGGTGCTGCAACTGATCGTACGCGTCGGCAAATTCGACTGGACCCACACCACGCTGGAAGATTGTCATTTCGTGCCATTGCATGCAGGCACGATATGACAATTTCAACAGCATCAATACAAAACACATCACCCAGAATGAATAAACCCCACTTTGCTATTTTCCTTTTGGTCAGCGCCGTCCTGGCCGGTTGCGCGACACCGCGTCGCCCTGCACCGGTAGTCGACATGGCAACGCCAGTCAGCGGTGTCCGCGCACCGGATGCACCAGGCTTCTACACGGTCAAGAAAGGCGACATGCTCAACCGCATTGCGCAGGAATTTGGCCAGAACACCCGTGACATCGTGATGTGGAACAACCTGACCAATCCGAACGACATCCAGGTCGACCAGGTCTTGCGCGTGCTGCCGCCAGCCGGCACCGCCCAGACCGGTAGCGTGGCCGCCGGTTCCGGTGTCGATGTGCGCCCCCTCAACGGTACCGGTGCGACGCCGGCTAAAACCGGCCCGCGCGGCGAGAAGCGGCCGTATTCCGAAGCGACGCTGGCCGAGATGCAAAAGCCGGACGGCACGCCTGCGGTAGTCACGCCGCCACCGCGCGCCGAGGCGCCGAAAGCCGTCGAGAGAAGGCCGATCCGTCGTCGCCCGAAGAAGAAAATGTCGGCTTCATCTGGCCGACCGAAGGCAAGGTAGTGGGATCTTTTGATGCCGGCAAAAAAGGCATCGACATCGCCGGCAAGAGCGGGCAGGCGGTGCTTGCCTCCGGTGCCGGCAAGGTCATGTATGCCGGTAGCGGCATCCGCGGTTACGGCAACCTAGTCATCGTCAAGCACACCAGCAATTTGCTGTCGGCCTATGCCCACAACAAATCGATTCTGGTCAAGGAAGGTCAGACAGTCACACGCGGCGAGAAAATTGCCGAGATGGGGAATTCCGATTCCGACAGCGTCAAGCTGCATTTCGAAATCCGCCAGCAAGGCAAGCCGGTCGATCCTGCGAAGTTTCTTCCCGGCCGATAAATGAGCGATGTTCATGATGCGTTGCCCGATGAGGATGAAGCCGGCGACGGCGCGTCCAATGAGGACGGACTGGATGCGCGTGGCGACGGTGATGCGGACAATGATTCCGCCGGCGCCACCGTGCTGGTCGATTCGATCGATGACATCCGCAAGGTGCTCGCATCGGAACTCTCCACCGACACGACCCAGCTCTACCTGAACCAGATCGGCGCACGCGCCTTGCTGACGGTCGCGCAGGAAGTGCATTACGCCACGCTGGCCAAGGCCGGCGATTTCCCGGCGCGCCAGGTCATGATCGAGCACAACCTGCGGCTGGTGGTATCGATTGCCAAGCACTACATCAATCGCGGCGTCGTATTGCTCGACCTGATCGAGGAAGGCAATCTCGGCTTGATGCGGGCCATCGACAAATTCGAGCCGGAGCGCGGTTTCCGCTTCTCGACCTACGCGACCTGGTGGATACGCCAGAGCATAGAGCGCGCGATCATGAACCAGGCGCGCACCGTGCGTTTGCCGGTGCACGTGATTCGCGAGCTTAACCAGGTACTGCGTGCCAAATACCATCTCGAGGCGCTGCATCACGACGGCAAGGATGCGTCCATCGATGATATCGCCCACCTGACGGGGCGCAGCGCCGAAGACGTGCAGGATATTCTGGCCCTGTCGGACCACCCGGCTTCGCTGGATGCACCGCTCGACGCCGATCCGGGTAGCAGCCTGATGGACCTGCTGCCGGGCGACCCCGGCGACGGACCGGAGGCACGCGCCGAGCAGCACGAAACCGCCTTGCTGGTGCGCGACTGGCTGGCCCGCCTGAGCGACAAGCAGCGCCTGATCATCACGCGTCGCTTCGGACTGGAGGACGATGATCCGGCCACGCTCGAAGCGCTGGCTGCCGAAATTGGCGTCACGCGCGAGCGGGTGCGCCAGGTGCAGCAGGAAGCGCTGATCAAGCTCAAGCGTGCCCTGGCAACACGCGGTGTTGACCGCGACGCCTTGCTCTAATCCCTTTTCTTTTTACCTCGACGGCGATGCCGTCAGTTTCTGGTTACTCCTATGCCGCACACTATTCTGGAAATCCGATCCCTCGACATGGAAGCGCGCGGTGTCGGTAAC
Organism: Oxalobacteraceae bacterium IMCC9480; assembly: GCA_000195205.2. Classification (GTDB taxonomy): domain Bacteria; phylum Pseudomonadota; class Gammaproteobacteria; order Burkholderiales; family Burkholderiaceae_D; genus Actimicrobium. Next base: position 18,003 of record AEPR01000079.1, read on the forward strand.
CTCGTCAATGAAGATGGCAGTCATGGCAAGGTTATTTTTGTCGAAGGCGCGTTGCCGGGCGAGCAGGTGCGCTTCCTGTCATTTCGCAAGAAATCCAAATGGGAAGCGGCCCGCATGACCGCGCTGGTGCGTGAATCGGCGATGCGGGTCACGCCGCAATGTGCGTACTTCGGTACCTGCGGCGGTTGCGCGATGCAGCACCTCGATGCCGCCGCGCAGGTGGCCATCAAGCAGCGCGTGCTTGAGGACAACCTCTGGCATATCGGCAAGGTGCGGCCGCGCTTGATGCTACGGCCGATCTACGGCCCGACCTGGGGCTACCGCTATCGCGCGCGGCTATCGGTGCGCAACGTGCCGCGCAAGGGCGGCGTGCTGGTCGGCTTCATCGAAAAAAAATCCTCCTACCTGACCGACATGACCAGCTGCGACATCCTGCCGCCCAAGGTCTCTGCCTTGCTGGTGCCGCTACGCGAATTGATCGCGGCCTTGTCGATCGTCGAACAGATACCGCAGATCGAACTGGCCGTCGGCGAGGGCAATGACGGCGTGGTCACGGTGCTGGTATTGCGCATCATGGCCCCGCTCAGCCGTGCCGATGAAGTGCTGCTCAAGGCCTTTGCTGATCTGCACCAGATCGTCTGGTGGCTGCAGGCGGCCGGTCCCGAGAGTGCCGTGCCGTATTACCCGGCCAACCAGTCGCTGCAGTATTCGCTGCCGGAATTCGGTATCACGATGCCGTTCAAGCCGACCGATTTCACGCAGGTCAATCACCAGATCAACCGGGTGCTGGTCGCCCGTGCGTTGCGCTTGCTGGATGCGCAACCGGATGAGCGCATCGCCGATCTGTTTTGCGGCCTGGGCAATTTCACGTTGCCGATCGCCACGCAGGCGCGCGCGGTGGTCGGTATCGAAGGCAGTACCGCACTGACGCAGCGGGCGATGGACAATGCGCGCTTTAATGGCGTGCAAGACAAGACCAGTTTCGGATGTCGCAATCTGTTCGACATCACGGGCGCGGATCTGGTGGCGCTGGGTTATTTCGATCGCCTGCTGATCGACCCGCCACGTGATGGCGCGATGGCGCTGTGTGAAGCGCTGGCCGAACTGCAGCCGGCGCAAAAGCCGCGCCGTATTGTGTATGTCTCGTGCAATCCGGCGACGCTGGCACGGGATGCGCAGTTGCTGGTGGCGGGAGGGTACGTGCTGTCGCAGGCCGGCGTGGTCAATATGTTTCCGCATACGGCGCATGTCGAATCGATGGCGGTCTTCGATCTGGCATGAAGATAA
>AEPR01000078.1 GCA_000195205.2 Oxalobacteraceae bacterium IMCC9480
GCCTTTGATGATGCCGCCGGTACCGAGATCGATGGTGTTGTTGTAGCCGTTGCCGCCAACGGTCACGCCAGTGTCGATAGTCAGTGCCGTGTTGGGAGTTCTGGCCCCGATCGTTCCGTAGTACGTATTTGGCCCGCTACCCAGCAATATCGAACCGGTGCCATTGCCGGTGTTTCGATCACGGGTAGTGGTCAGCAATCCGGTTG
>AEPR01000077.1 GCA_000195205.2 Oxalobacteraceae bacterium IMCC9480
GCAATAACCGAAGGGCATTGCACCGAATGCCCCCTTGCGCCCAACCCACGAACCATGCCATCCGGGAACGTTCGCACTCAGGAAGACAATCCGGCATATTCCAGATAGCGACCAACACGGTTGATCGTGGACTCAAGGGCGAAGTCGCCGATCAATGGCAGGTTCAAAGCCTCGAACACCGGCACCCACGTATCGCTGCCCTGCACGCTGCGACGCACGCGCAGGTGGGGATTGAACTGGTACCAGCCCTGCATCACCCGCACGAACAAGGCGCGGTTGTAGGCATAAACGCGATCGACCTCGTTGCGTGACAGGACACCCGAAATATGCTGGCGCTGACGCCGCTCGGGCCGGACCACGTTGCTCGGCATGTACTGCCATGCCTCGACGATGGCCCCTGCCTCGAAGGCGGCATACGGACGGCGCTGGGGCTGCGTGAAACGCGACGAAAACAGCACCCACATCGTCTGGAACAGCAAATATTCGGCCAGATGACGATCGATCCGGATCAAGCGCTCACCGCTACTGACATCGATGGAGGACGGTGCCAGCAATTCAAAGAGCGCCGCAAACGGTCCGCGTGCGTAGTCCTTGTCGCGGAAGGCTTCGCGCATGGCCCAGTGCAGCGCATTCCAGCCATAGTGATCGACGGCCTCGCGATCGGCACCGCGCTCGAGCAAGGCGCCGGCCAACGCGATATTGCCGGCAATCGCCGCCACCATCAGCGGCGTCTGGTTCAGCGGCAGGCGGTGATCGACACCGTACTGGTCGCACTGGCGCAGCACGTCCTTGATGTGATTCGTAAAATACGGCGAGTAGCTCTTGCCCTGCAGCGCGGTGCGTTGCGCCTCAAAATTTTTGGCCACATCGAACCTGGCATCGTCCACCAGCCACTGCGCCAGTAGCGGCAAATCGAAGCAGGTAGCGATGTCGTACAGCTGCTGACGCTGCTTGTTGCCGGGCATCCGGTCACGCAAGACTTTATCCATCAATTCACGCGTCTTGCCGGTATCGAAGACCGGCCACGGCACGGCCGCCTGGCGCAGGATATCGCGCCGGATCGCTTCAGCCTGTTCCTGCTTGCCTTGTAATTCGAGCTTGTGCGCTTCCTTCTGCCAGTCTTCCATCGACGAGCGCCCCGCCTCGACCTGCACCGCACCGCCGGCGGCCAGGTCGAGCAGGTCGAACAGCGGATGGTCGGTATCGGACTCGACCAGATACAGGTTCGAGATCGCCCGCGTCAACGCCACATACAGCGCATTGACGAAAAATTTATAGACCTCCATCGACTTGTCGGTCTTGTCGCGCGCGCGCCGGTAGTCCAGCGTGTCGATGTCGAGCGCCTGCTTGTCGACGCCGTCGGCGATGCCGGCAAACTCGGCGCGATGGTCCGAGACAAACCTGTACAGCACGATGTTGTCGTACTCGAGCCCCTTGGCTTCATGGATAGAGAACAGCAAGGGCGTGCCGAAATGCTGGCGCGCGGCCGGCTTGTCTTCATCGCGCATGACCAGCACCGCGAAGCGGGTCGACTGGCGGGTCTGGCGATCGAGGTCGCGTATGACCTTGTCCTTGTCAGCCATCAGCGCGACTTGCCCGGTCGTGCCGCCGACACTGCTGACCAGAAAATTGCTCTCGCGGTCGATCGAGCCGAAGCGCTGCTGCTTGATCTTCAGCAACTGGTTAGCCACGCGGGTGGCTTCGGTGCCATTGCGGAAATTGGCGGTCAGCACGCGCAGCGCCTGGCGCTCGGCCAGCGCCGGATCGTGCCAGAACACGCTGCGCACGGTGGCCCACGAAAAAAAGTTCGGATGCACGATCTGGTTCGAGTCGCCGCACAGCAGGAACTGCCCAGGCTGCTTCAATGTGCGCAACACCAGCGCGAGCTGCACGGCAGTCAGGTCCTGCACCTCATCAATGACGACGAAGTCATAGCGCGGCGCGGCCAGTGCCTGCCATTGCTGCGCCACCAGATTGACATCGAACAGGCCGTTCTCGTCGAGCCAGATGCGGTATTTGTCGAACAGGTCGTAGAGCAACGGGCGCTGCTCGTCGCTGAAAATCGACTGCCGGACACCCAGCGCCAGATAAGCCGCGCGATCGAGCACGCCAGCGCTGCCGGCCGTGATGACGCCGCGGATTTCTTCGAAGGCCTGATGCGCATCAATGCCCTTGAAGCCGACCCGCACGCGCTCGAACCAGCCGGCGAAATCGCGCCATTGCGCTTCGCGTCCGGGCGGCACCCGGATCGATTCGATGAACTCGCGGTACGACAAGAAGATCGCTTCCTGGCCGGGCTGCTCGTAGCCATTGGCGTAATACAGATCACGGGCATTGCGGGCGAGGAAAGCCGAGTGCGTGACATACAGCACCTCGCCGCTGGCCTGCTTGAGCTTTTCGAGGGTCAGTGCGGTCTTGCCGCTGCCGGCGCTGCCGACCACGATCAGCGGCGGCGGCTGGCGGTAGATGTCTTCTTGCGCCGCATCGAACGAGATCGGCTTGTCGAGCAAATGGATGGAGAGCGAATCGGGATGCAGATAGCGCAGGGCTTGTGCTTCACGCAGCGCTTCGGGCACATCCAGATCCGGAATGCGCGCTTCGTCGACACTCGCACCGCGCAGGAAACGTGACTTGTCATAGTCGTGGTTGAGGATCACTTCCAGCATCAGCGCGCAGACCTGCTCGCCATGGCGCACCAGTGAAAACAGCAAGCGGTCAGCGTCGCCAAGCTTGGCGCGATAAAACTTGCCGTGACTGAGACTGACCAGCTTCTTGACCTGGGCAGCGGAGAAATCATCGCGCTCGATGGCGGCAACGACCTTGCGATAGGCAGCAGTGACCCCGCTGGTATCGAGGCCGATGTATTCAAGTACTTTCATTGCCTGTCCGGACAGTTGACAAAGCCACTTGGACCAACGCGCGCGACAAAGTGCCGCGCGCGCGACCTGCTTACTTGTGGTGAATCAATGGTCCGCATCAAGCCTTCGGCAAGGTCACGCCGCGCTGCCCCTGGTATTTGCCGTTGCGATCCTTGTACGAGGTTTCGCAGACTTCATCGGCTTCGAAGAACAGCACTTGGGCGCAGCCTTCGCCGGCATAAATCTTGGCGGGCAATGGCGTCGTGTTGGAAAACTCCAGCGTGACGTAGCCTTCCCATTCCGGCTCGAATGGCGTGACGTTGACGATGATGCCGCAACGCGCGTAGGTCGATTTACCGAGGCAGATGGTCAAGACGCTGCGTGGTATCCGGAAATACTCCATCGTGCGGGCCAGCGCAAACGAGTTCGGCGGAATGATGCAGACATCGCTCTTGATATCGACGAAGGATTTTTCATCGAAGTTCTTCGGATCGACGATGGTCGAATTGATGTTCGTGAAGATTTTGAATTCATCGGCGCAGCGGATGTCGTAGCCGTACGACGAGGTGCCGTAGGAAACGATTTTCTGGCCATTGGCTTCGCGCACCTGGTTCGGCTCGAACGGTTCGATCATGCCGGTTTCGGCGGCCATGCGGCGGATCCATGTGTCGGACTTGATGCTCATTATTTTCTCGGGCGGTGATGGTGCGGTGGGTGGCGGGCGCTGTTCCGGTGCGGTAACCCGTCAACAGGACCGGTCAAAACAGCAGGTACCGAATCTTACGTGAAAAGTCGCACCGGACGGTCCGGAAATCGTTGCGATGGAACCGTTCTCCGGTGCCCGACACCCATCGGGGCGCAAATTGCCCCAACCCGCCCTGAAAGGATTTTGTACCGTGGGAAATTGTCTTGGCCGTTATGATCCCCCTCCCGCAACTGCAGTACGCCCGGCACGCCGCGACCCGACAGCGCCTGCTGCGGCGCTCACTGACCGGCCGATCGCAATACCGGCCAGCCCGGCAAGATCAACCGGGCCAATAACCAACGTACACCCGCAAACACGCCTGCTACTGCGGGCCTGGCGGGATATTGGCGGGGACGACGGGGGCGACCGGGCCGAAGCCGTGCGTCGCCTCGATGCCATGACGGCAAGGGACGGCCGCACATTGGACTGGTCCGGACTGGGACTGACCAGCCTGCCGGAATGCATCGGCCACTTCGTCGCTATACGGCAACTCAATATCGCCCGCAACACCCTCACCGTCCTGCCTGACAGCATCACGCAACTGCGCAAGCTGCAGCGCCTGAATCTGGAAGGCAATCAGCTCACCGGCTTGCCCGCGCAACTGCATCGCCTCGGAGCCTTGCGCGAATTACGACTCTGCAATAACCGCTTGACCAATGGCGGGACTGATTTTTCAGGGATGTCCGGCCTGCTCGAACTTCATCTGGCCCGCAATGCGCTGTCACTGACGCCTGCCGACCTGGGAAACCTGGGTCCGACGACACTCATCCATGCGCAGCACAATTTGCCTGATGGCGCGGGCCCCTCCCACGCATCGCCTCAGCCCACTATCTACCATGCCAGCGAGCTCGATCAAGCGCTGGCCGACGATGCCGGCGATCCGCTGACCTTGCGCGCGCCCGACCGGGCCATCCAGCTATTGCTCGAAGCGGCATCAGAACTGACTTCCAGCAGGAACACCGGGAGGCAACGCATTCGTGTGGGCAACCGCAACCTGACCCGCAAAGACTGCCTGTTGATGGCGCTCGAACTGGCTCTCGAACACCAGCGGGATTTGCTCCCCGTAATCAGTCATCACCTGCTGCACGAGGTACCGCACGACATGGCACGATTCGAGGTGCTGGGCAGCACCCTGGCACGCGAAAAAATCCTCGCGTGGGCGCAGCGCCGGGATCTGCCTGTCGCGGTGCTGGTCGATGAAACGACGGTCGATGTCGGCAACCAGATGCCAAGGATGGACGGACAGAATGTGCATGCCGGCGTCGTGGTGATCGCCGGCGTGCGTGCGCTTGAGCGGATCCGGAAGCTGGTCCCAACGCCGCTGTCGCAGGACCGGGCACAGGCGCAGCTAGTGCAGTACCTCAGCCGGACAGGCACGTCGGCTATCGCGCTGCGCGGCCTGGATCTGGTCATGAAGCGCAAGCAGGAGCTGGACCATTTCAAGGCCAGTCCTGCCGATACGATGGCCCTGCTCTGGACCTATATCAGCAACACCAAAGAACAGCCCTTGCGCGATAACCTGCTCAATGCCATGCAAAACCGGCTCAGTGAAATCACGGTCGATGTGTGCGCCACCGGCATGGTCCAGCGCATCATCGACATCCCGAGCGGGATTGATTTTTCGCTGACGGGGGCGATTTCCAGGGAACAGCTGCGTGACGAATTGCGCCGGCTGGCGGGTACCGTGAACGACGAATTCGAGAACCGGCGGAGCAAAGCATCGGTGCAGGAAACAGCGGCCCGCCCGATTGATTTGTCGCTCAACAGGCTGCTAGGCACCATGGCCGTGGCACCTGCGGATGACGCCGCCACCAGGCAATTACTGATCAAGGGCATTGAATCCCGTGCCGGCATCTACGAATTCATGCCGCAGCGCCGCCCCGGACACCCGGCGAACAGCACGAGCAAATCCGTCATCACCACACTGATGGATGCGCTGGCGTTGCCGGCCGGCGAAACCTCGCTGGGTGATCGCTACCAGGTCACTGCCATCGAACCTTGCGACGACGTCGATGCCGCCGAAAAGCGCGATCACCTGCACGTCAGGATGACCGTGCACGACAGGCAAACCAATGCACTGCATCGCATTCCAATGACGCAAGTCGGCCTGAAACTGACTGACCGCTTGCTGCGCAGCGCAGAGATCGAACGGGCGAATGTGCTGCTCGACCAGCACCTGACACAGATTACCGATGCTGGTTACAGAGGCCAATGGCCGCTGCTGGTGACAGCCAGCGGTAAAGGGCGCAACCTGCTGCTGCGCGCGTATCGCGAACTGCGGCATGGCATCCGTGATGGCGTGATCCGCGATGCCGCGGAAATCGACACGGCGCTAACCCTGTTTGCGGACAACAGCGAGCAAGTGCGCGGCAAGAACAATGGTTTTTCCGACGCGCAAATCGCCGAACTCAGGGTCCCGTTGCTGCACGCGCTAGCGACCCGCGACGGTGCCCGGCAAGAGCAAGTCGATGTCGAAAACAGCGGCATCAAACGCGCGATGTTCAGGCAGCGCGCGCATCTCGAACTGGTACTGCTACGCGGCATCGATCCCGATCTGGTAGCGGCAGAAACCGATCAGGTCTTCCCGGTGGGCGTGGTGGTTTGAGACCGCATCGGCACGCGCCATCCTCCGGGAAGGCCGGCGCTGCAGCGATCCCGCCATCGGGACTGGCCTGCGTCTGCGATCAGCCCTTTTTCCCGCCGGCTGCCACCATCAAGCCGCCGGCCACGATGGCTGCAATACCGGCCCACATCGGAATGTTGACGTCTTTTTTTTCTTTTACGTTGAGTTCCATCGGCCCTATTTTTACGGCCTGGGTTTCTTTGGTATAGCTGAAGCCGCCGTAGGCGAGGCCCAGTACGCCGGCAATGATCAGGGCCACGCCCAGCAGTCGGATTGCATTCATGGTGTCTCCTCGAGGTGAAATTTCTTTCCGGAAGATAGCATGCACACCGTCCGGCGCTGCGTACGGCAAACCACATAGGGCTACACGTTGGAAAATTGCAAAAAGTACCTTACAAGGGCTTATTTATTGCAATTTCTGCGGTACTTAGCTACCTTTAACGGCTTATCCGGAGGACTGCGATGAAATGCCATCTGCAAATTTTTTTGGCTGGTTGCTGGCGCGATTGCGCCACGCTGACCGTACCCGAGCCGTCGCGGGGTGGTATCAAAACAATCGCCCACTTTGAATATGATCTTGATTACGCGTTCGAGGCCGACAGCGAACCGGTGTCGCTGGCCTTGCCAGTCGATACCCGCCATCACACGTTGTCGGCATGGCCGGCATTTCTTTATGACTTGATCCCGCAAGGAAACGGACGAAAATACCTGCTCGGCATGCTCGGACTGTCCGACGGCAAGGCGTCCGACTTCGCCTTGCTGTGCGCCGGGGCGTTCAATCCGATAGGTCGCGTACGGGTCCGGGAAGCGCTCGACTACTACGCGCAACATACCGCACGCCATGTAACGCAAGGCATGGATCAAGGCTGGGAAATGCAGCAACTGCTCATGCGCGACGACAGCTTCGCCGAACGTATGATGATTCAGGGCATGCTTGCCGCCGGCACCACCGGCGTGCAGGGGGTCGCGCCCAAATATCTGCTGACACAGGATCACGACGGCCTGTGGCATGCCGACGGCGTGTTGCCGGATGCGGATGCTGCGGCGCACTTCATCGTCAAACTACCGCGCGCCGGTGGCTCCATCGACAAAAAAATCTTGCGTAACGAAGCCGCCTACCTGCGCGTCGCACGGGCCATGGGACTGCGCGTCCATAGTGATGTAGCACATCGTCAGGACATGCTGTTCGTGCCGCGCTTCGATCGCTCAGTAAGGCAAGGACAGGTCCTGCGCCATCATCAGGAAAGCGCGGCATCGGTCGCCGGGATCATCGGCTACGACATGCGGCCATCACAGTTCCATCTGCTGCACGCTTTGCGCCGGGTTGTCACGGACAAG
>AEPR01000076.1 GCA_000195205.2 Oxalobacteraceae bacterium IMCC9480
CACTGCCGATTCCTGAGGACCCGAATACAGCAGCGTATCCAGCGAGGCGCTGGCACCTGGCGCAATCGATCCCAGTGACACGATGCTGCCAACTGCATACAGGTTGGTCGCTACTTTCTTAGTGAAAATTTCGCGTTGCGTCGTTGGAGGCAAGATGATCGCCGAAACAAAGTAATGCTGAACCAATGCAATCCAGCCGTTATCTGCTTTGCTGGCGTGTTCTTCAGTGCCTTTTTCGATGTTTTCGAATTTCAGTTTCTGAAATTTGTCGGCTTCGGTATAGACGGCTGGCCCGGTGAAGGTGCTGTAGAACGAGGACTCGCCTTCAGGCTTGCTGCCATCGCGTACCAGTTGCAGGTAGACCGACGGCGTGACTGCTGTCGTACCGGTATTGGTGACGTCATGTTTCAGGTCGATGTGATAGTCACCGCGCTTGAACGTATATGTTTTGGTCAGCTTGACGCCGCCCTGGTCGGCGTCGAGGACGAACTGCAGCGTACCGCTAGCATCCATGGTCCGCACGCCCGGACGGGCGACAAAGACGGTCTTGTGACTAGGAAACGCGCCGCCAATCAGGCCGGTTTCGGCCAGATAGGTACGGCTTGCGCTACTGTCGAACAGGACCACGTTCTTCGTCTTGTCGATGGTGTCCTTATGCTTGAGCAACTCAAGGCGTTTCAGTTCGCCGCCTTGCGTATCGATATCCGCCTTGAATATATCGGTGGTGATCGTGATGGTCTCGCCCTTCGTTGCTGCGGCCATATTCGCTGCATTGACGTCGATGGCGCTACCCGGCACGGTCACCGCGCCTGGAAGTGGGGCAGAACTGGCGTTGGCGGGCTTTACTTGCTCGCTGGTGCCCGGGAATAACATGGGAGGCTTGCCATTGTGTTGCTGCCATTTATCCCAAAGCATCAACAGGGACAAGGAGAACACAACCCACAGCACGGTACGTCGAATATCCATAAGTGTTTTAAATAATTGAGTAGTCAGGAGTTCAGTGGTGGTGGCAGTCGCAGGAGGGTGTCGCAGCGGTACTCGCGGTGTCGCGTTGTGGTACCGGATCGAGTCCTCCCGGATGCCACGGATGGCATCTGGCCAAACGCTTGGCCGCGAGGATACCGCCTTTCAGTGCTCCGTGCTCGGTAATCGCCTGAGCGGCATAGTCCGAACAGCTTGGAAGAAAGCGGCAATTCTGTCCCAGAAAAGGGCTGATGCCTAATTTATAAGCACGCAAGAGCATGAGCAATGTCGCCTTCAAACGGTCCTCTTGGGCTGCTGCGATGCAAATAGCTGCAGCAACTCTGCCCGCAACATACCTTTCAAGGTCGTTGTAGTAGCCGGACCTTTGCGAACATTGACGGGCTTCGAGAGCCTGACGATGCAATCGATCGGTGGCAGCTCCGCAATCCGGAACAATTCTCTGGTGATGCGCTTGACGGTATTGCGCGTGACGGCACGTGGTGCCAATCGCTTGGCGGCCACGACGCCCAGGCGGGCGTGAGTCAGTGCATTGACGCGGGTGTACAGCACGAAATGGGCGCTGCGAAACACCGGCCGCAAACGAAAAACGGATGAAAATTCATCCGTTTTAACGATGCGCCGTTCGCGTGCAAAGTCCTGTGAACAGACGCTAGTCACGCCAGCTGCAAGCTGTTGCAACAGGTCTTAAGCTGCCAGGCGCTTACGGCCCTTGCTGCGACGTGCGTTGAGCACAGCGCGGCCGCCGCGGGTTGCCATGCGAGCGCGAAAGCCATGGGTACGCTTACGGCGAACGACGGAGGGTTGATAAGTACGTTTCATTGTGGTCTCGCTAATCAGCAGGAAAAAAATCGGAGTATGAAAGCCGGAGCATTGCCCCGGTCCGGGACTGTCTGCGGCCCGGTGCCCGAAAGCGCTTCAATCGTTCTTCACTCTGTCCCCAGAGGCGGATGAAGCTGCTAACGGCAACAGCATGGTACGCAGGCGGGTCGAACAGTGAACCCAGGATTAGACAGCACTTTTAGCTTGCTTGTCAATTACTTAGCGAGAATTCCTGAAGTGGACCGGAAGCTGACCTTGCGCCGAAATACTCCTGCCCGCCTGTGGATAACTCCCCCCGTCAAGGGTAGAATACGGATCGACATGGCCTACCCTCCCAGCCTGCTGTAACCGGTCTGAGAGTAACGACCGCGCTGTACGTCAGTGCCGTCGCGCCTCCCCCCATTTCAATAGAAGATGCATGGATAATTTCTGGCAAACTTGCTCAGCTCAGCTGGAGCAGGAATTAACGCCGCAGCAATTTAGCGCCTGGATCAAACCGCTGGTACCCCTCGATTACGAAGAGGGTCGGTTGCGCATCGCCGCGCCTAACCGGTTCAAGCTGGACTGGGTGAAAACGCAATTTGCCAATCGCATTACGGTACTGGCAGGTCAGTATTGGGAAGAGCCGATCGACGTGCAGTTCGTCCTCGACCCGCGTCTCAATGCTCCCCGCAAGCCGACCGCAGCAATGCCGGTGGCGGCACGGGCCGAAGGCAATGGCATCAACGGGATGTCGGCCTCAGTCGGTGGATTGATCGATTTGCCGCCGGTCGATAGCGCGCCGCGGCGCGACCAGAGTCGCGTCAACACGGCACTGACCTTCGATAGCTTCGTGACCGGCAAGGCCAACCAGCTGGCCCGCGCCGCTGCCATTCAGGTCGCTGATAATCCGGGCGTGTCATACAACCCGTTGTTCCTGTACGGCGGCGTCGGCTTGGGCAAAACCCATCTGGTCCATGCGATCGGCAACCAGGTCATGGCAGACAATCCGTCCGCCAAGATCCGCTACATTCATGCCGAGCAATATGTCCGCGACGTCGTGACCGCGTACCAGCGCAAAGGCTTCGATGACTTCAAGCGCTATTACCATTCGCTCGATGTCCTGCTGATCGATGATATTCAATTCTTTGGCGGCAAGAGCCGCACCCAGGAAGAATTCTTTTATGCCTTCGAGGCGCTCATCGCAGCCAAGAAGCAGATCATCATCACCAGCGATACCTACCCGAAAGAAATCACCGGCATGGATGATCGCCTGATTTCGCGCTTTGATTCCGGCCTGACGGTCGCCGTGGAGCCGCCCGAACTTGAAATGCGCGTGGCGATCCTGCTGAAAAAAGCGGCACAGGAAGGCGTCAATTTTTCTGATGACGTGGCGTTCTTCGTCGCCAAGCACTTGCGCTCGAACGTGCGTGAACTGGAAGGCGCGTTGCGCAAAATTCTGGCGTTCTCGCGTTTCCATGGCAAGGACATCACGATCGAAGTCGTCAAGGATGCGCTGAAGGATTTGCTGTCGGTACAGAACCGTCAGATCTCAGTAGAAAATATCCAGAAGACAGTCGCCGACTTTTTCAACATCAAGGTCGCTGATATGTATTCGAAAAAGCGGCCGGCCAACATCGCTCGTCCGCGCCAGATCGCGATGTACCTGGCCAAGGAACTGACACAAAAAAGCCTGCCGGAAATTGGTGAGCTGTTCGGTGGTCGCGATCACACCACGGTCTTGCATGCGGTTCGCAAAATTGGTGCCGACCGCTCCAAGAGTCCGGAATGCAACCACGAATTGCATGTGCTGGAACAAACGCTGAAAGGGTAAGCAGGCCTTGCCTGCGGTCCTGTGGATAACTCTCGCAAGGCTGGCGCCGGCTGGTCTTGCGAATTGTGCGGAGACGCGCATTTTGTCAGCAGTAAAACCTTTTCTGTCAAAATACGCGGCGAGGAAGACTGCAGTCTGATTCAAGGGGCCGGATCCAGTGGCAGGGGCATTCACTGGCACCATTTCCACTAACAATGATTACCAAGGATGACACCATGCAATTGGTTAAAACCAGCAGAGACACCTTACTCCGGCCACTGCAAATTGTGAGCGGTATTGTCGAGCGTCGGCACACATTGCCGATTCTGGCCAATATTCTCATACGCAAGGATGGCGACAAGGTCTCGTTTTTGTCGACGGACATTGAAGTCCAGATCACTACCCACATCACGGTCGACGGCGGCGAAGAGCTGGCCGCGACCACCGTGGCAGCGCGCAAGCTGCTCGACATTTTGCGCGCTCTGCCCGAGTCCGGCGATGTCTCGCTGACACTGGCCAACAAGCGCATGACGGTTCAATCCGGCAAGTCGCGCTTTGCACTGCAAACACTGGCCGCCGAAGAATTCCCTACCGTCACGCAAGCCGAGCATTACAGCGCGCAATTGAGCCTGCCCCAAAAGACGCTCAAGCATCTGTTCAACATGGTCCATTTTTCGATGGCCCAGCAAGACATCCGCTACTACCTCAACGGATTGCTGCTGGTGGTCGATGGCAAGAACGTGATTGCGGTGGCCACCGACGGTCATCGACTGGCGTTTTGCCAGGTCGAAACCGAGCAGGAATTCACGCGCCAGGAAGTCATCATTCCGCGCAAGACCATCATCGAATTGCAGCGCTTGCTCGAAGACACCGACGAACTGGTCCAGATCGACATCGCACCCAACCAGGTCAAGCTGACCTTCGCCGACATCGAGCTGATTTCGAAACTGGTCGAAGGCAAATTCCCGGACTACACCCGCGTCGTGCCGAAGGGTTACAAGAACAATTTCACGCTGGGTCGCGACCAGTTGCTGCGCTCATTGCAACGCGCCGCCATCATGACCAGCGACAAGTTCAAGGGCGTGCGCTGCATCGTCACACCCGGTAGCATGAAGGTCAGTTCGACCAACGCCGATCAGGAAGAGTCGGTCGAAGAGATCGAAATCGACTACGGTGGCGACAGCGTCGACATCGGTTTCAATGTCACCTACCTGCTCGATGTACTGAACAATCTCAAGTGCGACCAGGTCAACATCGCATTGGGCGACGCCAACTCATCGGCGCTGATCACCATTCCCGACAATGCGGATTTCAAGTATGTCGTGATGCCGATGCGAATCTGATTCGTCGGCTACGCGTCATTGCAAGGGGCCGGATGGTCCCTTGCCGCTTTACAGAATTCGATTTATTTCAGCAGTCCCAGCAGTCAGTCACCGTTTAGAAGGTACCCATGTCCGCGATTCCTCAAGATACTCCAGGTCAGCCGCAGTCCAACCAATATGGCGCATCATCGATCCAGATCCTCGAAGGACTGGAAGCCGTGCGCAAGCGGCCCGGCATGTACATTGGCGATACCTCCGACGGTACCGGCCTGCATCACCTGGTGTTTGAAGTGCTCGACAACTCGATCGACGAGTCCCTCGCCGGCCATTGCACCGAGATCAACGTCACCATCCATTCCGACAATTCGATCTCGATCACCGACAACGGCCGCGGCATCCCGACCGGCATCAAGTGGGACGACAAGCACGAACCGAAACGCAGCGCCGCCGAAATCGTCATGACCGAACTGCATGCCGGCGGCAAGTTCGACCAGAACTCGTACAAGGTCTCGGGCGGTCTGCATGGCGTCGGCGTGTCCTGCGTCAATGGACTGTCGAAACTGCTGAAGCTGACCGTGCGGCGTGATGGCAAGGCGCACTACATGGAATTCGTGCGCGGCATTCCGCAAAACCGCATCATCGAGACCGTCGATGGTGTCCAGATTTCACCGATCAAGGTCACCGGCGACACCGACAAGCGCGGTACCGAAGTGCACTTCTGGGCCGATGAAGAAATTTTCAACCACATCGAATTCCATTACGACATTCTGGCCAAGCGCATCCGCGAATTGTCCTTCCTCAACAATGGCGTGCGCATCAAGCTGAGCGATCACCGTACCGGCAAGGAAGAAGAGTTTGCCTTCGAAGGCGGTACCCGCGGCTTCGTCGAATACATCAACAAGAGCAAGACCGTGCTGCATCCGACCGTGTTCCAGGCCACCGGCGACAAGATGTCGGACCAGAACACCAACATCAGCGTCGACGTCTCGATGCAGTGGAACGATGCCTACAACGAGCAGGTGCTCTGCTTCACCAACAACATCCCGCAGCGCGACGGTGGTACTCACCTAACCGGTCTGCGCGCGGCGATGACGCGCGTGATCAACAAGTACATCGAAGAGCACGAGTTCGCCAAGAAAGCCAAGGTCGAAGTCACAGGTGACGACATGCGCGAAGGCCTGACCTGCGTCTTGTCGGTCAAGGTGCCGGAGCCGAAGTTCAGCTCGCAGACCAAGGACAAGCTGGTCTCGAGCGAAGTGCGCGGCCCGGTCGAAGAGATCGTCGCCAAGACCCTATCGGACTATCTGCAGGAAAAACCGAACGACGCCAAGATCATCTGCGGCAAGATCGTCGAAGCCGCGCGCGCCCGTGAAGCGGCCCGCAAGGCGCGCGAACTGACCCGTCGCAAAGGCATCATGGATGGCCTCGGCCTGTCGGCCAAACTGGCCGATTGCCAGGAAAAAGATCCGGCACTGTGCGAGCTGTACATCGTCGAAGGAGACTCCGCCGGCGGCTCCGCCAAGCAGGGTCGCGACCGTAAATTTCAGGCCATCCTGCCGCTGCGCGGCAAGGTCCTCAACGTCGAAAAAGCCCGCTTCGAAAAGATGCTGTCGTCCGAGCAGATCACCACGCTGATCGCCACGCTGGGCACCTCCATCGGCCCCGATGAATTCAATCCGGA
>AEPR01000075.1 GCA_000195205.2 Oxalobacteraceae bacterium IMCC9480
GCATCTGCTTCGGCAGTGGCGAAGCCTGCCTTTTCGGCTGCCGCATTCTTGTTGGCAAGATCCAGCAAACGCTTCTGACGTGCTCCCTCAGCACCAACGCCGAGAATGCCTGCCTTGAATCCCATGTCGGCAATTTTCTTACCTTCGGCTGCGTAGCCAGCTTGCAATGCCAGCTGCGACATTTCCATATAGTCATTTGCAGTTTTCAGCAGGCCACCAGCCAGACGCAAGCGGAAGACGTCCAGCGTAAAGCGATCTGAAAAGCCTTTCTTGCTAGCGAGCCGGTTGACCAACTCGGACCAGTACTGTTTTTTGGGATAGGCACGTACCAACTTTTCCATTGCCTGCACATAGGCTGCAGTGTCGCTTTGCTTGAGCGCAGTGCTCACTAGAAGCTGGTAGGTTTCTTCGGCAGGCGTGCGCCCGGCCTTTTCGTCAGCCGCTATGGTCGCCTGCAATTCTTTTTGCGCCTTGGCGAAATCATTATTCAGAAAGTAGGTTTGTGCGAGCAAGCCGCGCACTTGCGAATCGGTTCCGCCTTCCTTGATATAGCGCTGGATCCAGACCTGCGACTTGGCGTAATCCTGGGCGCGGTAATACAAGATAGCCAATGCCTGCATCAGCTTGACATTGTCTCCGGCAGGCATCTTGCCCGAGTTAATCGCGGCCTCGTACGATTTGGCCGCAGTGGCGTTATCGCCGGCGCCTTGCGCTGCGGCACCACGCATACGATCCAACATCAGCTGCTCGGCTGGATTTTTTGCCCCAATCCGATCGGCATCGCGCACCTTGGCAAGCGCTTCCTTGTAGCGTTGCGCGCGCATCATGTCCTGGGCCTGTTGCAGCGGTTTGCCGAGTTCGGCACGGACGGTTTCCTGCGCTTGCGAAAGCGGGGTGAAGCCGATGGCGATGAGCAAAACGGCAAGACGGGTGAGGCGAAAACTGGACATGAAGAAACCTTTCTGACGGGCCAAGCAAAAACGGCAGAGGAAGACCCCTGCCGTGTAATCAACTGACGTGTTTCAAATTATTGTAGAAACTGTTCATTACCAACCATGCCGATCTTGGTAACGCCCAACCGCTGCGCCGAGGCCATGACAGCCGCAACCGATTTGTACGGTACCAGCTTGTTCGGACGCAAGTGCACTTCCGGTTGAGTCGGCGTGTTGGCAACCGCCTGCAGCTTCGATTCCAGAGTGGCGCGATCCGGTACCACAACGCCATCCCACAGCACCGTCCCATCAAAGTCGACATCCACCGTGACCACCACCGGCGGTGCCGTTGGTGGCGGTGGCGTACCCGACGGCATGTTCAGGTTGATCGCATGATTCTGGATCGGAATCGTGATGATCAGCATGATGATCAGTACCAGCATGACGTCGATCAACGGCGTCATATTCATTTCGATCATCGGCTCGTCATCACCGCCGCTTGATCCCATATTCATTCCCATCGCTTGCTCCTCGTTGGCGGGTTGGCCGGTTAGCTGCGCGGTGGCGGTTCAGTAATGAACCCCACTTTGACAATGCCAGCGCGCTGCGCTGTCAGGATCACCTTGCCGATGTACTCGTAGCGGGTGTTCTGGTCACCGCGGATATGCAGTTCCGGTTGCGGCGTCATCACTGCAATCGTTTTCAGGCGCGCCAGTAGTGCGGTGGTATCTGCTACCGGCTGCTCATTCCAAAACATATCGCCATCCTTGTTGACGGCCAGGTTGATGTTCTCTGGCTTGGTCTTGTAAGGCATGTTGACTTCGGACGGCAGTTTCACCGGGACGGTGTGCGTTACCACTGGAATCGTGATCAGAAAAATGATCAGCAGGACCAACATGACGTCCACCAGTGGCGTCGTGTTGATCGTGGCGATCACCTCGTCTTCATCACTATCCGAAGAGCCGAGATTCATCGCCATCGATTAGCCTTTTTTGTTTGCGGTCGACATCACACCGGACAGCAGGACCGAA
Source organism: Oxalobacteraceae bacterium IMCC9480 (assembly GCA_000195205.2). GTDB lineage: Bacteria > Pseudomonadota > Gammaproteobacteria > Burkholderiales > Burkholderiaceae_D > Actimicrobium. Next base: position 1,964 of record AEPR01000075.1, read on the forward strand.
TGCAGGTCTGAGCTGAAGGTACGGACATTTTCCATCGCGGTCTTGTTACGGCGGACCAGGAAGTTATAACCCAGTACTGCTGGAACAGCGACACCCAGACCGATAGCCGTCATGATCAGTGCCTCACCAACCGGACCGGCAACTTTGTCGATCGACGCCTGGCCAGCGATACCAATGGCGGTCAAGGCGTTGTAGATACCCCAAACGGTACCAAACAAGCCAACGAATGGTGCGGTCGAACCGACGGTCGCCAGCAACGCCAAACCATCTTGCAGACGGCTTTGTACTTTTTCGACAGCGCGCTGGATGGACATCGTCACCCAGGTGTTGAGGTCGATATGTTCCAGCAATGCACCTTCCTTGTGCTCCGTCGACTTGATGCCGGTTTCGGCGATGAAGCGGAACGGGCTGCCTTCTTTCAGCGAAGCCGTACCTGCATCAACAGTCTTGGCATCCCAGAATTTCTTGCCGGCTTCGGCTGCCTGGCCGCCCAGTTTGACCTGGTCGATCAGCTTGGTGATGATCACGTACCAGCTGCTCATCGACATCAACACCAGAATGACCAGAGTGCCGCGGGCAACGATGTCGCCGCCTTTCCAGAGAGCGTCGAGGCCGTACGGGTTTTCGACTTTCTCAGTGGTAGGAGCAATCGACGCAGTGGCTGTGCCAGCGGCCGGATCAGCCATTGGCGCTGCCGTCGGGGAGGCGACCTCAGTAGTGGCCTGGGCCAGCATGATAGGTACCGATTCAGCAGCAAGCGCCGTTTGCGGTGCGATCAGGACGGCTGCTGCGGAAACTGAAATCAATAGCGCTGCAGCAAAAGCAGAAAAACGGGGTGATAAAAACATGCTTTCTCCAATTTTAATAAACGGGTACGTCGTTTTGATGTAATCCAACCAAACCTGCAGCGATTGGCAGAGCGTTACTAATTATCCAGCTTCCACACATATTCCACCGAAAACGTGGACTGCACGGCCTTGCCATCCTGTGTGCCCGGATTGAACTTGCACCGGCTCAGGCCTGATACGGCAGCGCGATCCAGATTGCGCGAACCGCTGGTTTTCTTGATTTTTGCATCCAGCATCTGACCGGTCGGACTCACTGTAAATTCAACCCGGGTTACGCCTGTTTCTTCGGCAATCAGCGAAGCTCGCGGATAGTCCGGTTTGCAGCTGTTTAGATCATTGATGCCTGCGACGACAACTGGTGGAGCTGCAGGTGCCTGCACCGGTGCCGGTGCGGTGCTCACGGGTACGCTTGGTGCCGGCATCACCGGATTGTCCGGCTTGACAGTCGACACGGCAGTAATCGTATTGACGGGCGGCGGCGTGCTGACCTGGATTTCCGGCGGCGGAATGAACGGTGGTGGCGGCGCGACCATTTTAGGTGGCGGCGGTGGCTGGGGCAAATCGGGTGGTGGTGGCGGCGGCTTGATCTCTTCGATCAGCTTGGTTTCCACAGGCTGTGTGATGACTTCGACGGCCTTGCGGGCCAGGCCGGACACCAGGGCATAAACGATAAACAAGTGCAGAAGTATGACAGCCGCGAGACCGCCAAATTTTTTCGCGGGGTTATGTTCTTTCTGCGAGAAATCCATGCCTTAACTCCTCCATTACCAGTACATTTTTTTCGTCTCGAAACCCGGTAGGGTTGCATTCTGATCCAGGGGCCGCAGGCATCGTGCAGTCTGGCCAAGGCAGGATTATACATAGCTGCGTTATTGTGGCAATAAAAATATAAACCTTATTTAATCAATGAGATAGCGACGTTTTTTCAAGTCGAATGGCATTTTCGAGGGCCAAATTTTTTCTTTAAGACAATTATTTCAATACATTATTTTGTTGAATGGAGTCCTCGACGTCGCAGACGGGGGCGATGCGATCGGAAAGCGAATTTTAGGTGCTGGTCGATGGTGGTTACTGATCAGTACTTTCGGGTTGGCGGGAGGGATTTTCAGGAGTCAGGAAGAACCTGCTACGGGCATTTTTCAAGCGTACTTGTCCGATTAGCTGGCGGCGATGCCGGCACTCGCTGAATATCGGGTTCTGCTACTAGCCGGGCAGACATGAAAAAGCCCGGAAACACGCCCCGGGCCAAGGTGTTGCTGGTGTCAGTCTTCAGCCGTTGCCGGCCAGCTTGCTGACTTATGCGCTGTGTTGCATCAGAACTTGTAGGACGCGTTGACGTACATCGTCCGACCACGTGCATCGTAGTAACGGTCATCGTAGCCAAATTGCTGGCCACGGTTGCCACCCGAGGTCGACGGAACGAACGGTGGCTGGTGATCAAACACGTTCAGGATGCCGCCTGTGACGGTCCATGTTTTGCTCGGAGTCCAGACGGTCTGTGCATCCCATGTGCTGAAATAACCGACCTGCTTGCGAATCGTCTCTGTCCCGCTGATGGCACCTGCTGCGTCCAGTACATCGACGCTAGTGGCCTGGTCCTGATAGCCGGACTTGAAGTTCAACGCCAGCGTGGTGGCGAACTGACCGCTTTGCAGGCCGGTTGTCAGACGACCTTGAGTACGGAAGCTGACGCCGCCCAATTCTGCAAAGTTGCCGAGAGCTGAATAGTACGTGCCATTTTTTTCCAATTGCGTTACTTCGCGCAGCATGTGGGTCACGGTCAGTTGTGAAGACACTTGCCCGAACGATGTTTTGGCACGCGCAGTGACATCAAGATCCAGGCCCGTCGAGAACGATTTACCCAGGTTCTGGTTGTTCGACAGGAATGCCAGATACGTGGCACCGGTGCCGGTATCGCGCTTTGTGGTCCATGAGTTGTTGAATTGTCCCGGGTTGGAAAACACCAGGTCTTCAGTCAATTGACCGAACACATCACGGATTTGAACGTGCCAGAGATCAGCACCCATCGACAGGGAACTACTTGGCTCAAAGCGAATGCCCAGCGTCGCCTGCTTCGATTTTTCCGGCTGGAGCGCTGGATTGCCACCTGCAAATTGATCGTACTGTTTATTGCCTGGTTGGCAAGTGCCACCATAGGCCGCTGCAGTTGCCTGAAGTCCTGGCGTGCAGGAGTATTTATTGCTGGTCACGCCATAGCTTTGCTGGACGCCATTGACCTGCGGCACCGTGGGTGCGTGGAAGCCATTGCCGGCCGACGCACGTACCAGCACCGACGCAACTGGCGTCCAGCGCACGCTGGCTTTTGCAGTAACGGCGCTGCCGAAGTCCGCGTAGCTATCAAGGCGGGTAGCGGCACCCAGTTCGACAGTCTTACTCAATGGAATGATCAGCTCGCCAAAGATGCCTTTTGAAATACGGCTTGCCGAATACGGCGGGACAGCGGATTCGTCACCGAAGCGCTGATCACAGGGGTTGGCGGCCGTACCATCACACAGGGTGCCGGCAACCGGATCGGACAGCTTTGCCTGAGCAAACAGGCTAGGCTTGGATTCGAATGCTTCCTTGTTGAAATTGACCCCCATGCCCAGCATCATGGCGCCGCCGGCAAGTTGCATCAGTTCACGCGAACCGTTCAGGGTCAAGGTATCGAGTTTCGATACGCCGCCATCCCAGTAACCGTCATACCGGGCTGCGGCGATGGCGGCATTGGCCGCGGCCGACTGCTGACCGGGAGCGACGAAGGGATCGAGCAGTCCGCTGGAGGTTAATTTGCTAACTGCCAGTGCGCCCGGGTAGCCGGAGATATAACCTTTGACGTTGCTTTCGGAGTGGTTGTAGGCGAGGTTGTAGTCCCACTTCGAAATAAAGCCGCGTGTTCCAACTACGATGTTCGAAAACTCGGAAGTGTCCCGGCTGGTACGTTGCCCCATGTCCGCCAACCGATAGAATGCGAGGCTGTCATTGGTAATGCCCAGTGGCAGCAAGTATTTATTATGCAGCGCCGAGCCGGCAGGAATGTTGATGCCGCCCGGGACTGCCGCAATGCGTGAGACCTGGGTCGTGCGCGAGAGAAGCAGGTCGGCATACAGTTCGTTGTCGCCAATTTTTTTGGTGACTGACGCCATGAAGCTGTCGCGCTTGCGCTCCGGATAGATTTGCAAATCCTTGACGAAGTCATAGCCGCAGTAGTCATCCGCACGCGGGATGCCATCTGCGTCGGTGTAGGGCTCAATGACACGAAACGTTTTGGTCGGGCATGCACCAGTGGTCTTTTGAAACGGGCTAATCAGTTGATTATTGTCGTCGAGTGCATTTGCCGGAATAGGGCTAGGCGAGAATTGCTGTTTTTGATAGGTCTTGCCGTTCTGACTGAAAGTCCGTTTGCCGGTATCAGCAAAGCTGCGATCCACCGACTTCAGGTTGGTACGTTCATCATGACCAAATGTCATCGTGACATTGAAGCCGTCATCGACGATCGAGCCATAGCCCTTGGTGGCGCTAAAGCGCTTTTCGACTGCGCCATTTGCCGGAGCGGAGTAGCCCAGCGTGATATCGCCATCGGTCGAATTGTGTTTGGTAATGAAGTTGACCACGCCGGCAATCGCGTCCGCGCCGTACAGGGCAGAAGCACCATCAGTCAGAATTTCGACGCGCTCGATGGCCGACAGCGGAATGGCATTCAGATCGAAGCCCGCTGCAAAGCCGGTGAGGGTCTGGCCACCGAATTGTGCCAGGCGTCGGCCGTTCAACAGAACCAGCGTGCGGCTTTCTCCGATGTTATGAATAGACACCCCTGAAAAACCATACGATGCACCGCCTACCGACGCCGATTCACCAGTTGCACCCTGCACCGCTGTCAGTTTTTTGATCAGGTCAACGGCTGAAGTCACGCCCAGCGCACGAATCTCTGCTGCGGTGACGATTGTTACGGGAAGCGCACCTTCCGCGGCGATGCGTTTAATACTTGAGCCTGTGACCTCAACACGTTGCGTTGTGGCGGCATCCTGCGCTTTAGCCGTTGCTGAGAGTCCAAGACTCATCATCATTCCGCTTGCAAGCATCAGGCGTATAGAACGCGATAACACGGTTTCCATCATCATTTCCGAACTCCTCAGGGGGGATGCTTTTTTAAAAGCTAATTTTTATTCGCTGGCTGTTGCCGGCTCGACAAACAATCTCTTATGGAAATTGATGTTGTGAAATACATGGAACCATTTGAAGCAGGAACGTGTCAGTGCAAAAAACAGAGTGACGAATGGTTGTAGCCCAATAAAACAACGATGGTTGTCATTCACAAAAAGCGCGTTTGGCAGGCCCGGTGCGCCTGCTTTCGGCCGGTGACCGGAGCAGATATTTGGTCGTTGCCGGTAATGCCTGAATTTTATGGTTTGCCAGGAGAAGAGCCATCGCGATACTTTTTAGCGATGAACTTTATGTCTGTCGGGGAGGAGGGCGTACCCGGCACTTTTTGTGCAAAGCAGCATAAATATATATTTTTCAGGCTACGGCAATAGGGCGGCGCGCGATGTCATCGACGGTCATTTTTACTGTCAGGTCAGCCACCCTGTTTGAGTGGCAGGATGTTGTCGGCACCCGTCTGGTCTGAACGTGTTGATCGCGCCTGCCCACGGCGCAAGCATGTTGCTCGATGCTGCGCCCGGCGAACCATCCCGAACAGTTGGCGGATATGAAAAAGCCCGGGAACATGTCCCGGGCTAAGGCGTTACTGCTGTCAGGTTCCCGCCGTTGCCGGCCGGATTGCTGACTCAGGTGCTGTACGACATCAGAACTTGTACTTGACGCCGACGTTCAGGTAACGGCCGAGCGCGCCGCTGTAGTCCAGCGGGTTGTACGACTGGGCACCGTAGGTCAGTGGATCGAGTGGTGGGATCCGGTCAAACAGGTTTTGGATCGTGCCAAAGACTTCGACGTTTTTGTTGGCCAACCAGCGGAAGCTCATGTCGACGGTTGTGAAGGACGCCAATTTGCAGCCGTTAGGCGCGTCCGAACCGTCAGCAAAGAAGCTGGCGCAACCGGCCGGATCGTTCTTGAACAACTTGTTGTCCAGCTTGCCGCGATAGTTGACGATGGTCGAAACACGAATGGCATCACGTTCCCAGGTAGCACCGAGGTTGACGCGATCTGCTGGTGTACCAATGCAGTTGGTGACGTCGCAGTTACCGTGCGTACCGGCGAAATCATACTCGGAGCCATCTTTTTCCTTGCGCAGGAATTTGAACAGATGTGTCCACTTTGCATCGACGGTCATCTTGCCGTTGCCGGTGCCCAAATCAAAGCCCTGACGGAAGTCGAGGTCAGCGCCCTGGACAGTGGTCGACGCAGAGTTGACATACTTTGCCAGCACGGCAGTGATGCCACCTGGATCACCCGGAATTGCTGTTGCAGTCGATGGATCGCGTGAAACCTGACCTGCTGCAATCGAAGCCGACGTTTGTTCCTGGTTGATTTCATTTTTCCGTTTGATCTGGAAGAAATCGAGGGACATGCTGGTTTTCGGCAGTGGATCCCAGACGAAGCCGAGGGTCGTGCTCTCGGATTTTTCTGGTTGCAGGCCTTTGTTAGGCGAGGTAATAACAGCGACGCTCGCTGGTGAGCAAGCCGAGGTCACGCCCAGTGCGCAGCGGGTCGGGTCAATTGCGCTCGAGAAAGCAGCCAGGCCGCCTTCGCCGTTTTCAGCTGCACTCGGTGCGCGGAAGCCACGGGCCAAGGTGCCGCGGATAGCGAATTCCTTGATAGGTGTCCACTTTGCGCCGACTTTTGGCGTGAAGGCGTTGCCCACATCGGAATAGCGGTCAGCACGAACAGCGGCCGACAATTCCAGCGATTTGGTTACCGGAGCGAGCATCTCTGCATACAGGGCGCCGACATTGCGGCTACCTTTGTAAGCGGAGTAACCCAGGCCGATGACGTCGCCGGTTTCGGTGCCGCTTGATGGATCGAGCTTGACTGACTCGTGGCGGAATTCGCCGCCAACTGCCAAGCCGATGTTGCCACCGTCAAGCTTGCCGAGTTCGCGGGATGCCTTGAAATCGATTTGCGTCACTTGCGTCTTGGCGTCGTTGCTGACGACTGGCGACAGTGCGGCATAAAGAGCGGCCGAATTCAGGCCGGCGTTTTCGCCGATGCGCCAGTAACTGCCGGCAGGAAGAGCTGCGTAAGCAGCGCTTTTCGCACGGGCTGCAGCGACGTTGGTTGCCGTCGGGTTCAGCAGCGCAAATGTTGCCGCGCGTGCCAGATAGCCGGTACGCTCATTCGAGACTTTGTTTTCCGAGTACAGGAACGCAGTATCGAAATCCCATGCTCCCTGGGTGCCTTTCAGGCCGGCAACCAGACGCGTGAATGTCGAGTCAATGGTGCTGACACGCGGACCGACATCTGCCGCGTAATAGCGTAAGCGTGCCGCTGTACCGAAGTACGGATTGTCAGGGTGGGCCGCACCAAGGGCAACAGCCGCATTGCTGACTGGTCCGCCCGGATAGCCGACGCTGCCGCTGACACCTGATGGTGTTGACGACGATACCGAATTGCTTTTGTACAGGTTGTATTCCACGTAGGCTTGCAGATCCGGGGTGATCTGGCGGGTGCCACGGCCAAAGAAGTTAAAGGTCTCCTGCTTCGGTTGAATCTGGTTGTACTGTTGTGCGGTGTCGGTCAGGCAGCCACCGAGTGGATCGCCTTGTGGATGCGTCGTGAAATTGCCGCAGGCAGCACCCGGAAAGAGGCGGGTGAATCCTGCGCCGGCAAGGTTGCCGCGG
>AEPR01000074.1 GCA_000195205.2 Oxalobacteraceae bacterium IMCC9480
CTGTTTTTCTACAATTTAAATATTGCGACATCTGTTCTCGCGAACTAGAATTAGTGCAAATCACGAAGGCGCAACTAGATCTAGTTAAATAGCTTGTTCCGCATCGTGATTTTCTCTTTTGGTCGCGCAGTCACGCTGACGTAATGTCGTCAGCGAATGCCGTAGAAAAACCAGGAGCCTCCGCGGCCAGGGAGGTCATCTAACTTCTGGCGGCAGTGTGTTTGCCGCCCGACATCACGATAAAGGTATCGCATGTCATCTTCCTCGAATAGCGCCACTAATACCACTGCCAAGTCCCGCTTTGAATTCAGCGCTGCTGCCAACGCGCCAAGCGCGCCGCAACAGCAAGCAGCCTTGGCCGACTACCGCATCCTGCGTCGCAACGGTGCCGTCGTCGCCTTCGAACCATCGAAAATTTCCATCGCTGTCACCAAGGCTTTCCTCGCCGTCAATGGCGGTCAGGGTGCCGCCTCGGCGCGCGTGCGCGAGCTGGTCGAACAGCTCACCGCCACCGTCGTGGCCGCACTGGTGCGTCGCCAGCCGGCCGGTGGCACCTTCCATATCGAAGACATCCAGGACCAGGTCGAACTGGCACTGATGCGCTCAGGCGAGCATGACGTCGCCCGCGCTTACGTGCTGTACCGCGCCAAGCGCATGGAAGAGCGCGCCCTGCAGCAAGCTGCGCGTCCGGCTGCCGCCTCGGTACAGCTGCACGTGACCGAAGACGGCCAGCGCCGCCTGCTCGACATGCAGCAAGTCCACAAGCTGATCGACGCGGCCTGCATCGGTCTCGAAAAACACGTCGATGCCAACGCGATCTTCGCCGAGACCGTCAAGAACCTGTACGACGGCGTGCCGGTCGAAGAGCTGCACAAGTCGGCCATTCTGGCCGCACGTGCGCTGATGGAAAAAGACCCGGCCTACACCACCGTCACCGCGCGCATCCTGATGCACGTGATCCGCAAGGAAGTCTTCGGCAAGGAAGTCGCGCAAGCCGATGCCCAGGCTCATTACCTCGAATATTTCCCGCAATTCATCCACAACGGTATCGCTGCCGAACTGCTCGATGCAAAGCTGGCCGGGTTCGATCTGGATCGTCTGGCCAAGGCGCTGGTGCCGGACCGCGATCTGCAGTTCGGCTACATCGGCTTGCAGACCCTGTACGACCGCTACTTCCTGCACATCCGCGACATCCGCATCGAAATGCCGCAAGCCTTCTACATGCGCGTGGCGATGGGCCTGGCACTGAACGAAGCCAAGCGCGAAGAGCGCGCGATCGAGTTCTACAACCTGCTGTCGAGTTTCGATTTCATGAGTTCGACGCCGACGCTGTTCAACTCCGGCACGTTGCGCTCGCAACTGTCATCGTGCTATCTGACTACGGTGGCCGATGACCTTGAAGGCATCTACGACGCGATCAAGGACAACGCGCTGCTGGCCAAGTACGCCGGCGGCCTCGGCAATGACTGGACCCCGGTGCGTTCGCTCGGCGCCCACATCAAGGGCACCAACGGCAAGTCGCAAGGCGTGGTGCCGTTCCTGAAAGTGGTCAACGACACGGCAGTCGCGGTCAACCAGGGCGGCAAGCGCAAGGGCGCGGTCTGCGCGTATCTCGAAACCTGGCACATGGACATCGAGGAATTCCTCGACCTGCGCAAGAACACCGGCGACGATCGCCGCCGCACGCATGACATGAACACGGCCAACTGGATTCCCGACCTGTTCATGAAGCGCGTGATGGAAAAAGGTTCGTGGATGCTGTTCTCGCCAAGCGAAGTGCCGGACCTGCACGACAAGGTCGGGCGCGCTTTCGAAGCCGCGTACACCGGCTACGAAGCGGCAGCGGCGCGTGGCGAACTGCGCATGTTCAAGAAAGTCGAAGCGCTCGACCTGTGGCGCAAGATGCTGTCGATGCTGTTCGAGACCGGTCATCCGTGGATCACCTTCAAGGACCCGTGCAACATCCGTTCGCCGCAGCAACATGTCGGCGTCGTGCACAGCTCGAACCTGTGTACCGAGATCACGTTGAACACCAACGAGTCCGAAATCGCGGTCTGCAACCTCGGCTCGGTGAACCTGCCGGCGCACATGAAAGACGGCCAGCTCGATCACGTCAAACTGCAGAAGACCATCCGCATCGCGATGCGCATGCTCGACAACGTTATCGACATCAATTACTACGCGGTGCAAAAGGCACGCGATTCGAACATGCGCCATCGGCCGGTCGGCCTCGGCATCATGGGTTTCCAGGATTGCCTGCACATCATGCGCGTGCCGTATGCGTCGGCCGAGGCAGTGAGCTTTGCCGACAAGTCGATGGAAGCCGTCTGCTATTACGCCTACACCGCGTCGACTGAACTGGCCGAAGAACGGGGTGCCTACAGTTCGTACAAAGGCTCGCTGTGGGACCGCGGCATCCTGCCGCAGGACTCGCTGAAGTTGCTGATGGAAGAGCGTGGCGGCTACCTCGAAACCGACCTGTCTGAAGCGATGGACTGGACCCCACTGCGCGCGCGCATCAAGCAATTCGGCATGCGCAATTCGAACTGCGTGGCGATCGCCCCGACAGCCACAATCTCGAACATCATCGGCGTGGCCGCTTGCATCGAACCGACCTACCAGAACCTGTACGTCAAGTCGAACCTGTCGGGCGAGTTCACCGAGATCAACGAATACCTTGTACGCGATTTAAAAGCACGCGATTTGTGGGATGAAGTGATGATCTCCGACCTCAAGTATTTCGATGGCAGCCTGGCCCGCATCGATCGCGTGCCGCAAGAACTGCGCGCCATTTATGCGACCGCGTTCGAGATCGAACCGTCGTGGCTGGTCGAGGCCGCATCGCGCCGGCAGAAGTGGATCGACCAGGCGCAGTCGCTCAATATCTACATGGCGGGTGCCTCCGGCAAGAAGCTCGACGAGACCTACAAACTGGCCTGGCTGCGCGGTCTGAAGACCACGTATTACCTGCGCACCATCGGTGCCACGCACACTGAAAAATCGACCTCCAAAACCGGCTCGCTCAATGCAGTCTCGGCCGATGGTGTCAGCAGCGGCGTGGCACTGAGTGCCTACACCACGGCCGGCGCGGATGTCGACGGACCATCTTGCGTGCTGCGTCCCGGCGATGATGGTTTCGAAGAGTGTGAGGCGTGTCAATAAATGTGAAAAGAGATGCCGTATCCTCGCCTTCAGGCGATCGGCATCACGCAAGGCAATGGTCAGCAAGCTGAACCGGAAAAGGAAAATATCATGTTGAGTTGGGATGAAGAAGTAACACCGGCAGTCAATCCTGCCATCCGCAATGCCGTACTGCCGACCGCCGTCACTGCAGCAACAACCGCTGCTGCAGACGTCGCACTCGATCCGTCGCTGGTGCCGCAGGCAGAACCAAAGGCCGACCCGGCGCGGCGCATGAATGCTGCGGACAAGCGCATCATCAATGGCAATACGGACGTCAATCAGCTGGTTCCGTTCAAGTACAAATGGGCATGGGATAAATACCTGGCCGGTTGCGCCAACCACTGGATGCCGCAAGAGATCAACATGCAGCGCGACATCGAATTGTGGAAAAGCCCGAACGGCCTGACCGATGACGAGCGCCGTCTGGTCAAGCGCAACCTCGGCTTTTTTGTCACCGCCGATTCGCTCGCGGCCAACAACATCGTGCTCGGTACCTATCGCCACATCACGGCGCCGGAATGCCGCCAGTACCTGTTGCGCCAGGCCTTCGAAGAAGCGATCCACACGCATGCGTACCAGTACATCACCGAGTCGCTCGGCCTCGACGAAGCCGAGATCTTCAATGCGTACCACGAAGTCAAATCGATTCGCGACAAGGACGAGTTCCTGATCCCGTTTATCGATGCACTGACCGACCCACTGTTCACTACCGGCACCACCATCAACGACCAGAAATTATTGAAGTCGCTGATCGTGTTTTCGTGCCTGATGGAAGGGCTGTTTTTCTATGTCGGCTTTGCGCAGATTCTGGCGCTGGGACGTCAAAACAAAATGGTTGGCGCGGCCGAACAATACCAATATATTTTGCGTGACGAATCGATGCACTGTAACTTCGGCATTGATCTGGTCAACACGATCAAGATGGAAAATCCGCATCTGTGGACACCCGAATTCCGGGACGAAATCAAAGCGTTGTTTTTAACCGCAGTCGAGTTGGAATATCGTTACGCAGAAGATACAATGCCGCGTGGTGTGCTAGGGTTGAACGCACCGATGTTCAAAGGTTATTTGCGCTTCATTGCAAATCGCCGCGCACAGCAAATCGGACTGGAGCCGATGTTCGAAAACGAAGAAAATCCGTTCCCGTGGATGAGCGAAATGATCGATCTGAAAAAGGAACGCAATTTCTTCGAGACACGCGTTATCGAGTACCAGACCGGCGGTGCGCTGAGCTGGGAATAAGGATCCGGACAGACCGAATAAAGCGACATGGGATCTTCAACATTGGCTCATGAAGGCACAGGAAAAACATGCAATCAACAACAATGATTTCCGTGCCCGCTTTCATCAGAAAAGGCGACAACCTCACTTAATGGACAGCCACCTACGACCGCAAGAAATGCTGTTGGCGCCCTTGCTTCCGGCCGTGCCGGTCGCGATGGCGTGTCCGTGTAAACAGGGAGTCTGCTTGTAGTACCACATACCGACGCTGGCGAGTTCGCCGGCGTTTTTTTTGGTTGTGATGAATGCGTTCCGCTCGCCCGTCGTGCGGCGCTATCCGCGACCGGAAGGCTGAAGTGCTGCATCAGTGAGGAGATGCAGCAGTTCGGCGATACCCCATTCATAAGCGCAAACAGCCGCTGTTTGCGCCGATGAATAATCCGACCGGATCATCGCGCGATGCGCTGGTCGGGTTTCAGTCGAAGCAGGATTTTTTCCATCACGTGAAGGAGAAACAAAATGGCAACAGCACCAAAAAAAGCTGCGGCGAAGTCTGTCGCGAAGAAAGCTGAGCCGGCCAAGAAAGCCGTAGCAGCAAGCAAAGTCGAAGTGAAAAAAGTCGTCGCCAAAGCAGCCGCAAAACCGGCTGCGAAAAAAGTGACTGCCGTTGCAAAACCGGTTGCAAAAGCGGCCGTCAAACCGGCCGCCAAACCGGCTGCAAAAGCCGTCGCCAAACCAGCAGCCAAGAAAGCGGTTGTCGCCGCCAAGCCGGTCGCCAAGAAAGTCGCCGCCAAGCCTGTCGCTACAAAAGCGGTCGCCAAGCCTGCGGCTAAAGCCGTCGCCAAGCCAGTCGCTAAAAAAGCTGCCGTGAAGCCGGTTGCCAAAAAAGCGGCCGTGGTCGCAAAAGCCGCCGCCAAGCCAGCAGTCAAAAAAGCGGTTGCCGTGGCCAAGCCGGTGGCTAAAAAAGCAGCACCTGCAAAAGCAGTGGCGGCCAAAAAGCCCGTTGCCAAAGTGGTTGCCAAGCCAGTGGCAAAGGCTGCTGCAAAACCTGCGGCGAAGACGGTCGCCAAGCCGGCTGCCAAGGTTGCGGCAAAGCCGGCAGCCAAGCCTGCGGTGAAAGCCGTTGCCAAGGTCGCTGCAAAACCGGTCGCGAAAGTCGCTGCCAAGCCAGCAGCCAAGCCTGCTGCAGTGCCTAAAAAAGCAGCAGCGAAACCTGCCGCAGCCAAAACTGCAGCAGCACCGGCAGCACCCGCTGCCGCGCCAAAAAAAGCCGCCGCAGCAAAGAAGTCGGCAACACCAGTTGCTGCCGCACCGGTCGTCAAGACCGTGCTCAATCCAGCGGCGGCATGGCCGTTTCCAACTGGAACGCGTCCGCTGTAAAACGTTCCTGAGCGGGTTTCAGGCACAATGCCCGCTGCACGACCTCCGTCGTGCAGCGGGTTTTTTTTGGAGAATGCATTTTGCTCAACAGTATTTTCATCCTGATTATCGATACCGTCGCCGGCATGCTTGCCGGTATGTTGCTGTTGCGATTCTGGATGCAGGCGATCCGTGTGCGGCCACCCAATCAGGTGGCGCACTTCATTTTTCAATTGACTGACTGGCTGGTTCTGCCGCTGCGCCGTGTGCTGCCGGGCCTGGGCGGTTACGACTGGTCCAGCCTGGTCGGCGCCATATTGATCGCGATGCTGGCGACGGCTGTCGAAGTAGCGCTGTTGTCCGGATTTGACGTGTCGCTGCTGCTCGCACTGACGCTGATGCGGGTAGGCCAGTGGATTCTGTACGGCTTCATGGGGATGATCCTGATCAGCGCGGTGTTTAGCTGGGTCAATCCGCAAGCGCCGTTGGCACCGTTCATTGCCTCGCTGTCGGATCCGCTGTTGCGACCGGTACGGCGCATCGTGCCGATGATAGGCAATATCGACCTGAGCCCGCTGGTAGTCCTGCTGCTGCTGCAGATCGCGATGCAGTTATTGCGCACGGTAGGCGCGTCGCTACTCTGATGGCAGAGCCATTGCATCCGTGGTGCAGCCTGCATGCCGACGGCGTGCGGCTGGCGGTGCAGGTGGCCGCGAATGCAAAAAAAACCGAAGTCATCGGTGTCGCCGACGACGTACTCAAAATCAAGCTGCATGCCCAGCCTATCGAAGGCAAGGCCAATGACGCGCTGGTGCGATTCGTAGCCGGGCAGTTGCACGTGCCACGCACCACCGTCAGCGTCACGCACGGCTTGACCAGCAAGCGCAAGCTGCTGCTGGTGCGGGCCGTCGGGTTAAGTGTCGACGAGGTGCAGCGCGCATTATTGCCCGCGTCGACGTAACAACGCGATGAGTAAAGTAGGGTGGGCACGGCCTCTTGTGCC
>AEPR01000073.1 GCA_000195205.2 Oxalobacteraceae bacterium IMCC9480
ATCGAACACCCGACCTACTGATTACGAATCCCCATCAAGCAACAAACCGCACCAAATAGAAAACAACTAGACCAATCAAATCATACAGTTGCAATTCTGCGACTGTTCCCACCTTCCCTTGCTTATCCCAGTTATTTTCCCTTGACTGTCCCGCCAGTGCCCCACCTCGACGGCAGCATTTTCTCTGGCGCGGTTTACATGAACATAACCCTATAAGCGTTTCTTTTGCCTGAATACACTCTGGTTTCCAAATGGGAACAAACAGGGAGCAGCAAAAATGAACGAGGAAAAATTAGTAACAGAGCAACAGCTGCCAAGGCTTGCAACAGTCGAGAATGCGGCCAAAATTTTCGCTGAAGCCGGACAAACACAGGACGCAATTCGACAATGCATTTTCAAATCTGCCGACCACATTAACAGTCGGGGCATGAAAATCTCAGGTAATGGCTTGGCCGCTACTGGGGCGATTATTCGGCGAGGCCGTCGAGTACTCATCGACATTGATCGCTACGGCGCGTGGCTGGCAGGGAGATAAGGCCATGACCATACAGTCCACCCCAATGGCCCCACGAGTCGTTTTTTCTGGCGACTTGGTAGCAGCCCACATTGACGGCCAGCAAAGCGCCGCACGCTTCGTCCGCATGCTTGGATGTTGCCTGTCGCGCGGCGACGAACTTTGCGATTTGCTTGCCATTGATGCCATGGATATATCGCCAGAACGAAGGGCGTACCTGAACGGACTGCTTAGGCAAATTCAAACGAATCTTGAGCTTGGCGGCGTGCAATGAAGTCGGCAGGCTGGGGGCACTCGCATGCGTAATTACGCCAAGGTATCAGCGAAATTCTGGGTTGGTGCAACCGGCAAACAATTGCGCAGCGATTCCGGTGCGCAATTGGTAGCGTTGTATTTAATGACGTGTCCGAATTCGGAGATGACCGGAGTATTTCATTGCCCACTGTATTACATCGCACATGAAACCGGCCTCGGCCTAGAAGGGGCTTCAAAGGGACTTCAAAGGCTCATTCAAGAGGGCTTCTGTTCTTTCGATGACAACACGGAAACTGTGTTCGTTCATCAAATGGCGCGGTATCAAATTGCAGACGAATTGCAACATTCAGACAAGCAAGTAAAAGGCGTGCAAAAAGCCTTCGCCACCATAGCAAAAGGGCCGTTCCGACAGGCGTTTTTTGACAGGTACAAGACTGCTTTTCACCTTGAAATAATTCGCTTACCTGAAGGCCCATCGAAGCCCCCCGCAAGCCAAGAACAAGAACAAGAGCAGTTTCAAGATCATTTACAAGAAAAAGAACATGAGCAAGGCAATGGTGCTGCGCAGCCATTGTCCCCACCCGAAATTTTGATTGAGTCAAAAAAACCGACGACCGCGCGGCAAGAAATAAGTCTGCCGGCCTACCTTGCCGAGTGCAAGCAATCTGGCGTGAATGCTATCCCCGACACAGATCCGGTATTCGCCTACGCCGAAAGCATTGGTCTTGGCAGTGAATTCCTGAGCTTGCACTGGCTGGAATTCAAGAACAGATACTCATTGCCCGACGCCAAGAAATACAAGGACTGGCGTGTCGTGTTCGGCAAATCCGTACGAGGCAACTGGTGCAAGGTTTGGTACGCGAACGCTGACGGCTTGTACTCGTTGACCACGACTGGCCTTCAAGCCAGAACCCTGCAAAAAAAATCCGCTGCTGGCACGGCTTTGCCAGCCCAACATTGAAAGGTATCACCATGAGCAATTCACCACACCCACACAACCCCAGCGACCTGTTGGGCAAAAGCTATTTCGACATGATTGACCAGCAAATGCTCGACGCTGCCGACGCTGCAAGCGCCAAAGCAACGCTGTCCGGCGTTACCGACTTAATCGGCCAGCATTACGAAAACAGCATTGCCATCAAGGGGAATGGCGACCTGTCGGAATCAGGCCGGAAATCGCAATTGGTTTCGCTAACGAACCGTTCCGACGCCATGCTAGCCACACTCACCGACCGCGCCATTGCAACACTGGAAGGCAAAACACAAACGCTGTCACAGTCACTTGCGAATGCAGTCAAACGGGAACCACCTGTTCAAGACACATTGCTCATCATCGAGCGCCGCGCAGCTGCCGCAATCATCGACCCGCTCATTCTCGAAGCCGACTTGCTCACGCTCGCAGCCAATGGCTTGGACGACTTATCCGTGTTCGCCATCGTGAACGCCCCCGCCATTGCCCGCCTCGTTCGTCCAGAAATTGCGACGCAGGCAAAAGCCACCATGGCGGCCCGAATGCTCCCCGACCAGTCAAAGGCATTGGACGATGCACGCAACACGCTGGCGGTACTTCAAAA